>CATMOP010000044.1 GCA_950072225.1 uncultured Nitrospina sp. | reverse complement strand
CGTCACCACTTGCGGAAGGAGCGGATGCGGGTTGACGACGTGCTTTAGGAGGCGGAGCTTCGTAGGGGACTAACCTCACCAATACCTTAATGGTGAAGATCAAAAAAACCAGAACGGTAAAAATCACCGCCATAGCCAGGACAGAAACATTGACTGCTGCAAGAAATGAAGCTTCCATAATTTTCCTTTAGCGGAGGCTCTCCGCTACGCCAGCCACTTGGGCAATAGCGGTTTTGATTCCGGGTTCTACGGTGCCGACGATATCCGCGATCGCGGCATGCGATTCCAGGGGAGCGATATCCCCGAACAGGGAGATGAATACTCCGGCGGCCACGGCGCTACCAATAACACCTGCGACATTAGGTCCCATGGCGTGCATCAGTAAAAAATTGGAAGAGTCCGTTTCTGCGCCTACTTTCTGGGAAACCCGTGCCGCCATGGGGACTGCCGAAACCCCTGCCGAACCGATGAGCGGATTCACCCGGCCTCCAGTCATTTTGCACATGAGTTTGCCAAAAAGCACTCCGCCTGCCGTGGCGATACAGAAAGCCAACAAGCCCAGTACGATAATTTTAAGAGTTTCAAGCCGCAAAAATGACTCAGCGGTCATGGAAGAACCCACGGCCAATGCCAAAAGAATAGTAACGATGTTGATCAAATGAGTTTCCGAAGTTTCGTGCAAGCGGGCGGTGACCCCGGATTCGCGGAAAAGGTTGCCCAGCATCAGCATTCCTAAAAGCGGGGTGATGCCGGGTAACATCAAACAACAGACGATGGTCACCACCACGGGGAAAAGAATCTTCACCGTTTGGGATATCGGCTTTAATTGTGCCATTTTTATTTTCCGCTCTTTCTCGGTCGTTAATAACTTCATGATGGGGGGCTGGATAAGCGGTACCAAGGCCATATAGGAATAAGCCGCCACGGCAATGGGCGCGAGCAAATGCGGGGCTAGCTTGCTGGCTATAAAAATAGATGTGGGCCCATCGGCGCCGCCAATGATGCCGATGGCACTGGCTTCATGCATATTGAACCCGAGGAGCACCGCGCCAATGAGGGTGATATATACCCCTATCTGGGCGGCGGCACCCAGAAGAAGAGTGGTGGGGTTAGCCAAAAGCGGGCCAAAGTCTGTCAGCGCCCCCACTCCCAGAAAAATCAGAGGAGGAAGCACCTCATGCGTGACCCCCTGATAAAAAAAGTTGAGCAAGCCGCCGGCATCGGTGTTCGCCATCGTACTCATGGGGATGTTGGCAAGCAGACACCCGAATCCGATGGGAAGGAGCAGTAGCGGTTCGAACTTTTTCCAGATAGCAAGGTAGAGCATAATGCAGGCGACCAGGATCATGAGTATATCGCCAGCTTCCAGATAGGAGAACCCGGTAGTGGCTATTATCTTGGTAGCGGATGCGCCGAAGCTGAATTCCATTATCCTATAATGACGAGTTCATCCCCGGTTTGCACGTTGTCGCCTTCTTTAACCAGGATAGATTGAATGGTTCCGGATCGATGGGCATTGACTTCAGATTCCATTTTCATGGATTCCATAATAAGAACGGTATCGCCCTCATTAACCACATCCCCTTCCTTGCATATCATGGTGAAGATGGACCCTGGCAAAGGTGCTATCAGGGGAGAACCACTTGCAGTGCTGGGTGCGGGAGCGTTAACGGATGCGGTGGCCGGAACTGTTGCTATGGAAGGGGATGCGCCAACCGCTCCTCCGGTTGAGACTTCAACGGAATAATCTTTTCCATTGACCCGAACCCTGTATACCGCAGTTCCTGTCGGAACGGAGGATGCGGCGGATGGAGCAGGCGCGGTCGCCGGAGCTTTTGCTACGGCTTCAGGTTGGGGTTTGCCCCGGGTTTCAAAAAACTTAAGAGCCACTTTTGCAAACAGGGCATAAGTCAACCGGTCTTCCTCGCTGGTGTATTTATCCCCCAGTTCTTTACAAGCCTTATCCCATTCAGGCTCCAGCAAATCAGCAGGACGGCAACTTGTGATCTCTTTGTCGCCAGAAACTTTTGCCAGCAGTTCTTCATCTATAGGGGCAGGTAGTTTGCCGTAATTGCCCAACAAGCACTGCCGGGTTTCTTTGGTAATCACTTTATAGCGTTCCCCTGTCAACACGTTCAAGGTCGCCTGAGAGCCAACAATCTGGCTCGTGGGTGTGACCAGGGGCGGATAACCCATGTCTTTTCGCACTCGGGGAACTTCTTTCAGTACTTCATCGAGTTTGTGGAGCGCATTTTGTTCCCGCAACTGGTTTTCCATATTGGAAATCATGCCACCGGGAATTTGAGATTTAAGGATATTGATATCCACACCCTTGAAATCGCTTTCAAACGCCACATATTTTTTTCTCACTTCGGTAAAATAATCGTTGACTTCCTCAAGCAGGTCGAGATCCAGGCCCGTATCCCTGGGTGTGCCTTTCAGGCTGGCTACCATGCATTCTGTTGCGTAATGGGAAGTTCCCATGGATAACGCGGAGATGGCGGTATCCACCATATCCACTCCTGCCTCAATAGCGCATTGCATGTTCATGCCCACCAGCCCGGTAGTCGCATGGGTGTGCAAATGGATCGGAATCTTGATAATCTTCTTAATTTCAGTAATCAGGGACTTGGTTACATTGGGAGTCAGCAGGCCAGCCATGTCTTTAATGCAGAGAATGTCAGAACCCATGTCCTCCAGCTGTTTGGCCATTTCCAGGTAGAGTTTGATATTATGAACCGGACTGACGGTATAGCTGATGCAACCTTCAACGGTTTCACCACAATTTTTAACGGTTTTTATAGCGGTTTCAATATTGCGAAAGTCATTGAGAGCATCGAATATCCTGAATATATTGATTCCCACTTCCACCGATTGTTTGACAAATCGTTCGACAATATCATCGGCGTAATGCCGGTAGCCCACAGCGTTTTGCCCTCGCAGCAACATTTGGAACGGAGTGTTGGGCATTTTTTTCTTGAGAGCCCGGGCACGTTCCCAAGGATCTTCATTGAGAAACCGGATGCAGGTGTCAAAGGTTGCCCCGCCCCACATTTCCAAGGAGAAAAAGCCGACCTGGTCGAGTTTTTCGGCGATGGGAAGCATATCTTCGGTCCGCATTCGGGTCGCGAGAAGGGATTGGTGTGCATCCCGCAATACAAGCTCGGTAATTTTAAGTGGCGCGGTTTCCATGCTATTTAAATTCCTTTACGCATCAGAGATACCTTGAGTCGCGATGGTTAAGTTCAATAAGTCAACGCTTGGCTAAGATCTCGAATCAGGAAACTTTCCTCAACCCACATTTTCCTTTAACGTTTCTTGAGTACTACACAGGTCTCTGGTCTTTAACCATTTAGTTTTGCCAAGGTAAAGTTCAGACTGGGAGACCGGAATTTTAATTTATTGCTTATTCAAAATCAAATCTTATTTGCGCCAGGTCATAGGCAGGAAAAGCAGTATAACACCGTAAATTTCAAGTCTTCCCAACAACATGAAGATGATGAGGAGGCCTTTTCCCATAGCCGGGATTTCCGCATAATTTCCCATCGCACCTACAGTGCCCAGACCTGGGCCGATATTAAATAATGAAGCCACTGTCGCCGACAACGCCGTGGTGAGGTCTACGCCCATTGCCGAGAGAAGTACCCCGCCTAAGGCGGAAAAGCCAATAAACAGGAATGTTAAAGCGGCAACATTGGAAAGGTCATCCGCGTCAATAGTTTTATCCCCCACTTTGACATGGAAAATGGCGCGCGGATACACCAGTTTTTTAAGTTCCCGCATAATGATTTTTAGCAGGATGATAAAACGAATTACTTTGAAAGATCCACTGGTGGAGCCTGAGCACCCTCCCACCATCATGATCGCGACCATAAAGAGTTTTAAATATTCCGGCCATAAGTTGAAATCATTCGTGATGAATCCGGTGGTGGTATTGATGGAAACCACAGTGAAGGCGGCACTGCGAAATGCCTGGCCTGCGTCACCCGCATCGGAAATTCGGGTAAGGCCCCAGGTTACAAACAAGATACCGGCGAGAAGCATTCCGCAATACGCCTTGAACTCCGGGTTCTTGAAGACGACTGCAAAATTTCTTCGAACCAGTTGAAAGTGCAAAGCAAAGTTGATTCCACCCAGAAACATGAAAAGAATGATGATGCTCTCGATATAAGCATTGTTAAAAACACCAATGCTTCCGTTATGCGGCGAAAACCCGCCCGTTGCGACGGTGGAAAAGGTGTGGCAAACCGCGTCGAACCAATTCAGGCCGGCAAACCGTAAAGCAAAAATTTCGATGAGGGTCAAGGCCAGATAAGTTTTCCACAGTATTTTAGCCGTCTCGACCAGGCGGGGTTGCGTTTGTTCCACGGTAGATCCGCCAGGAATTTCCGCCTTGAACAGATGGAAACTCCCGATCCCCAGCATGGGAAAGATAGCCAAGGAAAGAAGAATAATTCCCATTCCCCCGACCCACTGCATCAGGTTTCTCCAGAACAGGATGCCGTGAGACACCGCATCGATATCCTGAAGGATGGAAGCTCCGGTGGTGGTGAATCCGCTGGTACTTTCAAAAAACGCGTCAATGAATTCCGGGCAAGTGCCACTCAAATAGAGTGGGAGCGCACCGAACGCGGATATCGACAGCCAGGAAACGGTGACAATGGCAAATCCTTCACGATCCCGAAGTTTATCCAGTCCGGAGGGGAACAGTTTCCACAATATCAGGCCGGATGCCAGGCTGAGGCCAAACGTCCACTCAAAAGCCGAAGTCTCGGACATGAAACCCTCAATAGGAGCATGGCCGAAATACAACGAAACGCCTATGGGCAACAGAGTCAACCCAGAAAGAAGTACCAGCAGAACTCCTACGACATTAAAAATAGCCCGTATATTCATCGGAAGGGAAGGAAGGATCTTTTACGGTCGAACAGTTTTTCGATTTTTTCGATTGTTCCGGGCAGGGCCACTACGATGACCGAGTCACCCGCTTCTAAAGTGACATCATCATTGGGGAGCAACATTTCTCCCTTTCTGAGGACCGCCCCGATGATTGCATCTTTGGGGAATTTGATTTTACCTATTTTTTTATTGACGATGGAAGAGTTTTCATCCACCCCAATCTCCATCACCTCGGCGTCTTCAATCAGTTTGAAAACTGACATCACCTGGCCTTTGCGCAAATATTTCAGGATAGCGCTGACCGTGATGAGTCTCGGGTTGATGGTGACGTCCATGCCGATGGAATCCAGGATGGGCAGGTATTCCGGATCGTGGGTGATGACCAGGGCACGTTTGGCACCATGCTTTTTTGCCAATAGGGCAGAAAGAATATTGCTTTCATCGTCGTGGGAAAGAGCCAGGAAAAAATCGGCATCCTTCATATTGATCTCGTTAAACAAGTCCATGTCGGTGCCACTGCCATGCTGGACCAGTGTCCGTTTGAGCTTGTCTGCGGCCCGACTAGCCTTTTCCCTGGAAGGTTCTATGATGCAAACATCACGCATATTTTCTTCCAGAGCCTTGGCCAGGTGAATGGATGTGGACGTGGCTCCATAAATGATGATTTTTTCCACACTCTCCAGGGTCCGGTTCAGCATGGGAAGGAGGAAAGGCAAAAACTCCTTGTCGACCAGAGTGTAAAACCGGTCTCCGGCCTGAATGATATCCTGGTCTTTTGGGATGACCAGTTCCCCATGGCGGACAATGGCGACAATCAGAAACGAATCCATTTGCGTGATACTGCGGATGTCCTGAATGGTCTTGCCGGCAATGGGAGCGTTTTCCGGCACGTCGAACTCCCGCAGTAGAATTTCACCATCGGCAAATTCCGCGACGTTGACCACGCCGGGAGTCTCGAGAATTTTCAGGATGGTTTCGACAATGATCTGGCCGGGATTGATGGCCTGGTCGATGCATAATTCTTCCGGAGAGAAAACCCTGCCATTTTCGCTAAACTCCCAGTTGCGAAGTCTTGCGAATCGCTTGGGAACATCAAACCGGGAGGCCAGAAAACAGGTGAGCAAATTGATTTCATCGCGCTCAGTGACCGCGATCACCATTTCAGTGGATTTGACTCCCGCCTTCATGAGTACGCTGGGCAAGCAGGCGTTGCCTTCAACAGCCAAAACATCCAGCGTGTCAGCAATGCGTCGGATTCTTTCAGGATCCTGATCCACGATGGCGATATCATGGCCTTCCTGGGAAAGTTCCTGTGCAAGGTTGAATCCGACTATACCCGAACCCACAATGAGTATTCTCATGTCACCTGTTAAATAGAGAGAACGGTTCTCACTTTATATAATAGGAGAATCCCATGATTTTTGCCACTCCGGCAATGGAGCAAATTTTATTTGGATTTGTTCAGGAACCCCAGGAAATCGGAATCCTCAGACATAAGGAGAGTGGTGTCGGTTTTTAAGGATTTCTTATAAGCTTCCATGGAACGCATGAAAGTGTAAAATTTTTGGTCTTTGCTGTAAGCATCTGCATAAATTTTAGTTGCTTGGGCGTCTCCTTCACCTCGAACTATCTGTTCCTGTTTATAGGCTTGGGCGACCAGAATGGTTTTTTCCTTATCCGTTTCAGCGCGAATTTTGGTGGCTTCTTCTTTTCCTTCAGACCGATATTCCATGGCGATCCTTTCACGTTCTGTGCGCATCCGGTTAAAAATGGAATTGGCGACTTCGGGCGGCAGGTCGGTCCGCTTGATGCGTACCTCGACTACCTCAATACCATATTCCGCGGCTTTGACGTTCGCTTCCTTGGTAACCTTGGCCATAATCGAGTCCCGGGTTTCCGTGACCACATCGTGCAAATCGTGGGTACCAATTTCCACCCGCAATTCGGAGTAGATGATATCGTCCAAACGGGCCCGCGCACTCCGTTCCCCGCGAACGGTTTCAAGGAATTTTAAAGGGTCAACGATTCTGAACATGGTGAAGTTATCAACCAGCAGGTTTTTTTTGTCCTTGGTGATGACTTCGGTTGGATTGGAGTCGTTATCCAGCAATTGTTTGGAAAAGTACCGGACCTTCTGTATGAACGGAATCTTAAAATAAAGTCCCGGCTCCGTGATGATCTCTTTGGGTTTCGACAGTTCCAGCACCACCGCGTTCTGGGTCATATGGACCGTGAACATGGAAGACGATATGATAACGATAGCGATAACGCCGCCTATAATCAGAGCATTTTTTTTCATAGCTATTATCTATTGCCTCCCAGCAGGTTTCCGCCCAAAGGCAGGATCGGTAAAACGCCACTGCCCTGTTTTCCCATAATGAACTTATTGATGTTAGGCAGAATCTCTTCCATGGTCTCAAGATAAATCCTTTTGCGGGTGATTTCCGGGGCTTTTTTGTACGCCTCGTATTGTTTCAGGAAACGGTTCGCGTCACCTTCTGCCCTTTTGATGGCTTGCTCCCGATAGCCTTCTGCTATCCGGACTATTTGTGCGGCCTGCCCACGTGCCTCCGGGATGACCGCGTTACGGTAACCCTGAGCTTCGTTGATCATCCGTTCTTTATCTTCCCGGGCACTGACAACATCCTTGAACGCGGCCGCGACCTGCTCCGGGGGGTGTACATCCTGAAGCTGAACGGTCACGATCTGCAGGCCGGATTCATATTTATCAAGAAGTGCTTGAATCTGCTCCTGGGCGAGAATCTGAATTTCCGCTTTGCCGGTGGTCAACGCTTCATCAATATTTTTGCTACCGGTGATTCCGCGAATGACTGTCTCTGCAGCATCGCGAATCAGTTTATGCGGCCGTCGCACATTGAACAGGAAGGCAACCGAATCCATGATCCGGTACTGAACAACGAGATTGATATCAATAATATTCTGGTCGCCGGTCAGCATAAGGGATTCGGCGGGAACCTTCTGTATGGGCCTTCCTTCGGAAGCCCTGAAGCCGATTTCTGCTCTCCGAACCTGACGAATTGCGGGTGTTGCGGCATGCTCGATGGGAGATGGAAACTTGAAATGCAAACCCGGTGAAGCGGTGCGGTGAAATTTCCCAAATCGGGTGACCACGCCTTCCTCATCCGGTTCGACAAAATAAAAAGTTCCCGGCACAATCCATACCACAAGCAAGCCAAGGATAATCCATAACACCATGGAGGGTTTGAACTGCGGAATTTTAATTTGTGGAATATCAAAAGGTGGTTTTAGCGGGCCTCCACCCCCTCCACCACTTCCTTTAAATCGGTCTTCGGGGCCTTTCGCCTCGTGTAAATCGTCCCAGGGCATGCTCTATATCACCAAAAAATAAAACATCATAATAATTGCGCTACGCTATCAGACTACCTGGGTCTTGTCAATATACTGGCTAAGCCCATAGCATTATAAGAAAGACAAATAGTGTTGGCAGATTAAAATACCTTGAAATCAATCTCCTAAAACGTCAAAATGAGAGGCATCTCTAAAAATTGCTTTTATCATGAGCGGCCCTTATAGAATAAGGGCCTGCGAGTTGCTGTTGAGAAACTGTCCGAATAAATAGAGTTTCCCTGAAATTTTCCAAACCAATTTTAAAGAGAGAAAAATGTTAGCTTTTGCCAAAGATATCACCCAGGGTCAGCCTAAAATCTCGAAAGAGTCTGAAGACGATGAGTTGAAACAGTATATGGAGTACCAGCGAAAACTGAACCACGAGCGCTTGGTTTATCATGCGCTGGATTACGCGAAGAACCATTTGCAACTCAATACTCAAAAATTGGAGGGGGATGAAAAAAAGCTGAGCGATTATCTCAAGAGTGCTTTCCCCAATTCCCACCGATTTGCCGATGCGGAAACGATCATGCTCCTACTCAGGAAACTGGTCAATGGTCATAACTCTTCCAATAACTGGTACCGAATGAACGCCTATTTTCATGCGCTGGTTTATGACAGCATGAAACGGTTTGTGAAAATCCACAATCAGTTGGTTCTGGAATCCCCTGAAAAGGCCAAGGAATATGGCATTTCTGAGGGCATTCAGATCGATTTTGATGACTGGGCCTATTTATATTTTCCGGATTTGGATTTTCATATTGGTCGAGACCTGGGCTACACGCATTATCCCTTCGCCAAGCGAAACAAAGCGATTGAGGATAAGATTGACGAGAAAATGAAAGATGGCAGTTCCCGGGAAGAGGCGTTGAAATCCATTAAAGACGATTATGAAATGGATGATTCATCTATAAAAGTCCTGCTGGGGAAACCCATCAGTCCCGAGGATAAGGAACTTTTTTTTACTTCGGTGGAAAACCCCATTTATGAAGCACTGACCGCGACGGAGGACGGAAGGTGGGGAGCGATGGATGGTGAATCCCTTTTGGACCATTCTTATTATATGGGTTCCCATTTGAAAATCTGGGAGTGGAGAAAGCGGGAAGAAGTGGAGGCAGAAGCCGAGTCGATTTTGAAAGAACTCAACAAACCTTCCCCAAAATAGGCACCCGGAGAACCTCCGGGGCCGTAGTATTCTTCCTCAGCTTTTATTGGCTATCTAAGAGACCTCTCGGTTTAATAGGCTATTGCTGTTTGCTTCTCTTGCTAGAGGGTGGCTAGCTAAAGAGTTGTCTCGGCTTGACAAGCCTTTGCGAATTTCCTCCCGCGGGAGCGGGTGGGTTTCAGGGGAACTATAGATTTGGATTTTTCATGGAATTTAAAATTAATATGGGAAACTGCTAAAATTTCATCCAAATGCCGATTGACAAAACCAGTAAATACCTCAATTATTTTTTATTTAAGAGACTACGCCAAAAGCGCGGTCTTTTTTTTCCAAGTGGTTTTAGATAAAGGGCCACCAGGCGTGGGGCCAGCGAGCAATCGCTTTATTTGGCGAGCAAAGAGTCATCTCGGCTGAAAGCACTATTGCACAAGTTGGGTCCAGCGTCACGCTGGCCAGGCCTAGTGGTCCCCTGCCAAGGGGCAGGTTTCTTCTTTGAAATAATAGCGGAGGAATTATGCAAGTTTTTAAGCGGATGGTAACGGGGCTGGGATTTTTCTTGATCTTTGCATTGAATCCGATCAACGGTTGGGGCCAGTCTTCCAGTGAAGGCGAAGAGTTGCAGAATCGTCGGGACGCGTTTCAGGAAAGGCGGCAGCAAAGACAGGAAGAAAATCAGCAACGACGTGAAGAAATGCAACAGCGACGCGAAGAAATGCAACAGCAAAGGCAGGAACGTCGCGATGAACGCGAGGAAAACTTTCAGGAGCGAAGAGACA
>CATMOP010000043.1 GCA_950072225.1 uncultured Nitrospina sp. | reverse complement strand
GTGGAAGGACGTATATATCGCTTCTGGGAGGATGGCGGCTACTTCACACCTTCTGTTGTGCCAGGAAAGCAGCCCTTCGTCATCATAATGCCGCCACCCAATGTCACCGGCGAGCTTCATGTGGGTCACGCCCTTACTGCCGCAGTGGAGGACGTGCTGATTCGCTGGCACCGTATGTTGGGAGACCCGGCTCTCTGGCTGCCGGGTAAGGACCATGCCGGCATTGCCACCCAGAATGTGGTCGAGCGTCAATTGCATGCGGAAGGAACCGACCGGCAGGCGCTGGGCCGTGATGCGTTTGTGGAACGGGTGTGGAAGTGGCGTAACGAATCCGGCGGAACCATCACTGAACAGTTGAAAAAACTGGGCAGTTCACTGGATTGGCAGCGGGACCGTTTCACCATGGACGAGGGTTTGTCCAAGGCGGTTCGCGAGGTGTTTGTCACGCTTTATGAAGAGAGGCTGATTTACAAAGGCGACTATATCATCAACTGGTGTCCTCGTTGCCAAACGGCGCTTTCTGACCTGGAGGTGGAATATCAGGATGCGCAGGGCCACCTGTATCATTTGAAATATGCTTTTAAAGAGGGCGATGATTTTCTCACCATCGCCACCACCCGGCCGGAAACCATGCTGGGGGATACGGCTGTGGCTGTCAATCCGAAGGATGAGCGTTATATGAAATTCAAGGGCAAGATGTTGATCCTGCCCATAGTAAACAGGGAGATTCCCCTCATTGAAGACGGATATGTCGATACTTCTTTCGGCACTGGGGCTCTTAAAGTAACTCCTGCGCATGACCCCAACGATTTTGAAATCGGACGACGCCACAATCTTCCGTCGGTCAATGTGATGGCTCCCGATGGCACCATGAATTCCGAGGCCGGCAAGGCTTATGAAGGACTGGACCGATTTGAATGCCGAAAGAAACTGGTGCAAGATTTAAAAAACGCGGGAGTCCTGCTGAAAATAGAAGACCTCAACCATTCGGTCGGCCATTGCTATCGGTGCAAAACGCCGGTTGAGCCCTATTTGTCCAAACAATGGTTTGTCAAAGCCCGGCCTTTGGCGGAACCGGCGATGGAAGCCGTGAGAAATGGTTCTATTAAAATTGTTCCGAAATTCTGGGAAAACACGTATTTTGAATGGATGGAAAATATTCGTGACTGGTGCATTTCCCGGCAAATATGGTGGGGGCACCAAATTCCCGCATGGACCTGCAAAGGCTGTGGCGAAGTTCAGGTTGCCCGGGAAACTCCTGAGCGTTGTTCTGCCTGTTCATCGAAGGATCTGGAGCAGGAAACCGATGTGCTGGACACCTGGTTCAGTTCCGCACTCTGGCCATTTTCTACCTTGGGCTGGCCGGAAAAAACGGAAACCCTGAAAAAGTTTTATCCTACAACGGTTCTTTGTACCGGGTTTGACATTCTGTTTTTCTGGGTGGCACGCATGATCATGATGGGAATCAAATTCATGGGTGATGTGCCTTTTCGCCATGTTTATATTCATGCCCTGATCCGCGATGCGGAAGGGCAGAAAATGAGCAAGACCAAAGGTAACGTGATTGATCCGCTGGAAGTCATGCAACAATATGGCACCGATGCGTTGCGGTTTACGCTGGCAGCTTTTGCCGCTCAGGGTCGGGATATCAAACTGGATGAAGACCGTATTGATGGTTACCGGAACTTCTGCAACAAACTCTGGAACGCCTCCCGGTTTGTATTCATGAATCTGGAAGGTTACGAAGGAACCTGCCAATTGGATGAACAGGCTGACCGGTCCATTGCCGACAAGTGGATCCTGAGCCGACTGAATAATACCACGCGGGAAGTCAATCAGGCCTTGGAAGATTTCAAGTTCAACGATGCCGCTTTGACTGTTTACAAGTTTATCTGGAATGAATACTGCGACTGGTACATTGAACTTGCCAAATCCCGTTTAGCGGTCGAGGGCTCTGAAAAAAAAGCTGCACAGAATGTTCTTTTGCATGTGTTGGAGGCCTCCCTGAAACTTCTGCACCCGTTTATGCCGTTTATCACGGAAGAGATTTGGCAGAAATTGCCCAAAAATGGAGACAGTATCATGGTCAGCGATTTTCCCAAATTCAGGGTGGACGGAAGCGATGCCAAAGTAGAAGAGGCCATGGGAAAGGTGATGGAAGTCATTACTGGTGTGCGCAACATCCGCGGCGAGATGAACCTGAATCCGGGATTGAAATTAAACGTGTTAATCAAAACCAGTCGTGCTGATCTGGAAGCCACTCTGAAAAAACACGCTGGTTTTATCCGCGAATTGGCCCGAGTGGATCAAATAACCATAGGCCTCGATATCGAAAAACCCGAGGTCTCAGCATCTTCGGTATTGGGAGAAATGGACTTGATTATTCCACTTGAAGGCATGATGGATTTTGAGGAAGAAAAGCGACGCATCGAAAAAGAGTTGAAAAAAATTGCAAAAGACCTCATATTTTTAGATAAGAAACTCTCCAACCCGAATTTTGTAAAGAAGGCGCCTGCCGAAGTCATCGAAAAAGACGAGAAAAGGAAAACGGCCCTTTCTAAAAAACAGGCCAAACTTGATATTCATTTGCAAACGATAGAACAGGCAATCCGGTAAAGAATGTTAATCACCCTTGGGGAATCTATGCTCCCCGACCTATCCTGAATTATGGATGCCAAAATAGGAACCCTGACACGAGATGAAGTTTCTGTAGAGTCCCAATGGGACTTAACAGGACTGTATTCATCCGATGTTGACTGGAACGCAGAGTTGACCGCATTGGAAGCAGAGATAAAAAAATACGCTTCCTTTGTCGGCACCCTGGGGGAGTCTGCGCTTAAACTCAAGGCATGCCTGGAGTTTGATATGAACTTTTCGCGCCAGTTGGAAAAGCTTCACACCTTTGCGCATCTCAAAAATGATGAGGATAAAACCAACAGCCTTTACCAGGGAAATTATGAAAAGGTCATGATGCTGGTCAATGAAGCGAGCAAGGCTTCCAGTTTCATGCGGTCAGAAATCATGTCCATCCCTAAGGACATGATGCGTAGGTTTTTGACCGAAAAGGAGCTGGTGTTTTACCGGTTCCATCTGGAGCAGATTTTGCGTTACCGGGAGCACACCCTCTCTGAAAAGGAGGAGGCGCTTCTGGCCGCTTCCGGGGAAATGGGACGGACCATGCGGGACGTATTTGATATGCTCGATAACGCCGACCTGCAACTGGGAACGGTTGAGGATGAAAATGGTCAAACGATTTCCCTCACTCACGGGAATCTCCAGAGCCTTCTGCAGAATTATGACCGCCGGGTCAGGCAGGACACTTTTCATACTTACTACAAGGCTTATGAATCGCATCAATATACCTATTCAACTTTGCTTGCCGGGAGCATTAAAAAGGACTTGTTTTATTCGCGGGCCAAAAACTTTTCCAGTTACCGGGCCAAGGCGTTGTTTTCAGAAAATATTTCTATGGAAGTTTATGACAACTTGATCGAATCGGTACATCAGAACCTGGATCCGCTCTATAAATATTTTGGTTTAAGAAAACGCCTGTTAAAACTGAATGAACTGCATATATATGATTGCAGTGTCCCCCTGGTGGAGGGAATCAAATGGCATATGTCTTTCGAACAGGCTGTGAAAGAAATTCGTACGGCCTTGAATCCTTTGGGTGAGGAGTATGTCGAGCAAGTGACGCGCGGATTGACGGCCGATCGTTGGACAGACCGGTATGAAAACAAGGGCAAACGGAGCGGAGCTTATTCATCCGGATGTTACGATTCGAATCCATTCATTCTCATGAACTACAGGGAAGACAATATCAACAGCGTGTACACCTTGGCCCATGAAGCGGGACATTCAATGCATTCGTTGTATTCCAGGAAAAACCAACCTTATCTTTATTCTGACTACACAATCTTTGTGGCCGAGGTGGCTTCCACCTTTAACGAAGCCCTTTTGACCCGATATTTTCTAGGCCAGGATATTGAATCGGATATGCGAATTTATCTCGTTTGCAGGGAGATCGATAATTTCCGGGGTACATTATATCGGCAGACTATGTTTGCAGAATTTGAGCATCAGGTGTATAAGGCGGCTGAAGGTAATGAGCCTTTGACGCTGGAATCTTTCAAAAAAATTTATAGTAATCTTCTGCAGCGTTATTTTGGTCCTGAGGTGGTTCTGGATGACTGCTTACCCTTGGAATGTTTTCGCATCCCACATTTTTATTTCAGTTTCTATGTTTATAAATATGCCACCGGAATTTCCGCCGCTTATGCCTTGGCAGACCGGGTCCTTTCCGGGGGAGAGGCAGAGTTGAACGACTACCTGGGTTTTTTAAAATCAGGGGGTTCAAAATATCCGATAGCCCTTTTGAAATCGGCGGGGGTGGATATGCTTTCACCCGAACCGGTTCGAACCGCATTGGAAAAATTTTCCACATTGGTGGATGAACTCGAGCATTTGACATCCGACCACTTAAAAAAATGATAGACATTACCCAAAAATAAGGAGGATGATAACGATCATGACACTGCACACCATTTTTAAAGGAGTACCGTTTTGAAAAGAACAGGCTCATTCCGGAAAAGCGGGGGCAACCCGAGGAGGTCTAATAACCGTCAGGGAAACCCATCCGGAAGAAATCAAAATCAAAATCAAAATTCTGGGACCAGAAAAGGAGGAATCCATCCATGGGTTTCTTCTAATGCTGCTACTTCCCAGGCTTTGACCTCTCACCTCACGACAACAGCCAACAAGAACAGGTCAGGCGGAACTAATAACCGAAATTCTCAAAACTCCAAGAATCCTTACCGGCAAAAACGCAACCATGGCAGTAATGCGAATGATCAGGGTGGGGGAAAATTTCCTCATCGGGAAAGATCGGGTCAGGCAAATGGAAGACCTTCGTCTTCACGACAATCCGTTGATGTTTCGGTTAAGAGTTCGCCTGTATCGGAAAAACCTTTGACCGGGAACCTGGATCCTTTCAACCTGTTCTGCGCCTACCATTTGGGCATCGGCCCTAAAAAGGAATACCGGCCCTCCAACCTCAATGAGGTTGCGCGACGTTTTGGCCAGGACCCCGCGACGGTTCGCCAAGCGTTGAAAGAGTGTGGTATGGATTCCGCTTCCTTGCTGGATCGGGAATTTGACATGGCCCTGGCACAGTTGGATATTCAAGTGGCGCCAGAAGGCATTGACCGCATGGAACTGGCGAAATCTATTTATGAGGATTTCCTGGCCGCACCTCACGTGAAAAGGGATTGGAAAAAAATCCTGGAAGAAGACCGGAAGGAAAATCGAAAGGTTTTTGGCTGACAATAAGGGATATTTTAAGAGGATCTCTATTTATTCTGTAGTTTTTTCTAAGGCAACCACCACGCTATCTGCCACCGGCGGCTCGTCGGTCCTCGGAAATGACACTACCCGTGGGAATGCGCTGGAAGTATAATCCCTCTCGAATGATCTGGTCCTGCAGTCTTTTGATCCTGCCATTGGAACATTTCAGGTCATTCATCAAAATCGAAAAAGCAAAAGTTTCCCCGTCCCCGGACTGAAAGTAACCGGAAAGCGCGCTGACAAAATTCAGGGTTCCGGTTTTGACTCGCGCCCGGCCCGAACTTTTCACGCCTCTCATTCTGTCTTTTACATTGCCATCCACACCCATCACCCCGAGCGCGGAAACAAATTCCGGGTACACTCCCAGGTCGTTTTTAACGTGGCGAAGGATATCAATGATCATTTGCGGAGACAACCGGTTTTGCCGGGACAAGCCGGAACCATCCAGGATTTTATATTGATCGGGACGGTATCCCAGCTCCATCAGGTAGTCTTCAAAGGTTTTAAGGCCTTTCAGGGTTGTACCAGGCGGGCCATACTTCTCGGCGCCGATGGTTTTTAAAATTTGCTCCGCCACAAAATTGTTGCTGAATTTATTGAGACCTTGGAGTGCCAGCGTAAGAGGTTCTGACTCGTGAGTTAATAATTCTATTGCGGTTTCAGGAACCATTGCTTTTTCAATTTTTCCCTGGAACTGAATGCCCACATGTCCCAAATATTTTTTCAGCGTGCTCAGAGTATATTGCGTAGGGTCGGTAATATTTAAGAAATACCGGGCACGGGCCTGGTCCAACCGGATTCCTCCTGAAACTGTGATTTCATCAAATCCATTTCGGTCCACTCGATTGACGATCAGCCGGTTTCGCCTGCCGGGTTTGAGGGTTCTGGCCTGGTTGTTGAGTGTGATGTATTCGATATCTGGCTCGATAACGATTTTTGGCCTGCTTCCCGCCCTCGGGCCGGGGCTCACATCGGCCTGAACCGTGTTGAAATTGAAAGACAGTGCCCCCAGCGGAGCCTCATAGGCCTCCGCACCGGGATTTTTGATCCAGGTCTTCACCCTTTTCTGGTTATCAAAAAAAGAATCGTCGCCAATAATATTCCCGGTGATTTTTTTTACCGGAAGATTTTTCAACTTGTTGACCAGTAGCCACATTTGTTCGGTGACAAATTTTGGGTCCCCATAACCCTTGATATAAAGGTTGCCGTCTAACACTTCACCTTTCAATGTGCCATCTGTATAAAGCCGTGTGGGAAATCGGTAATTTGGACCGAGGGTTTCAAGGGCAACTGCGGTGGTGAGGATTTTTAAATTTGATGCGGGAACGAATACCTTTTTGGCGCGCAACTCGAAAAGGGATTCGCCGCGGTCCAGGGAATAAATTTTTATTCCAAAATTATTTTTTCTCAAGCAGGAATTAGAAAGGATTTTCTTGATTTTCTTTTGGAATAACAGAATGCCGTTTTCGTAAGTTTTGGCGCTTGCCGGAAGGGGAACCGCCAAAAGGAAACAGAGCACGGGCAGGACAACAATTGTTATGATTTTATGGCGGACACTTTTCATCAGGAGAAATTCTACTCTGTTAAAAATAAATTTACAATTGACAAATCCCGGCACATTGGCGACTCTGGCTCAAGTGGATAGGATTAACAAAAATTTCAGGTGATACGATGATTGAATTTTTGCATATCAAGTACGGAGTTTTAGTCGCTATGATGGCTATCCTGTTTGGAGGATCGCTGGGGTTGTCGTTTGGTTGTTGCGAAGACAACATAAAGGATGCTTTGAAGGGCAATGCCGAAAAGGTACTATCCGGAGTTTACGGAGGCGATCAGGCCAAGGCCGACCAGGTGGTGAAAAAATCATGGATTTATGTGAAGCGTGCCCATCTGCATTCGCAGACCATGGGAGTTATTAGTATCGCGTTTTCACTGCTGGTGGCCTGGTTGAGTTTTCCTGCCCGCGCACAAATGGGAATCTCCTTGCTCAGTGGACTAGGCAGTATGGGCTATGGAGTCTTCTGGCTGCTGGCCGCGTTCCTGGCTCCAGGGATGGGATCAACCGGTGCAGCGAAAGAATCCATTGCCTTGATCGCCCAGGCATCGGGAGCCGCTTTTTTTATAGCAGGAGTCTCGCTTTTCGGCCTCCTCGCTTATAGAATGTTCGTCAAGTCCGGACTGGAAAATATTTCTTCTTAAACTGAATGCTCCGTTAAAAAATTAAATCGCGAAAAATATTATTTATGAATTACGATCTGATAGGAATAGGAAATGCGCTGGTTGATATTGAAGTTCAGGTCGACGACGCTTTTATAAAAGAAATATCGGTGACCAAAGGCGGCATGACCCTTACCTCCGCAGTCGAGCAGGGAAAAATTTTAAAAACCCTGCAGGCAAAGCCGCAGAAACTTTCATCCGGAGGTTCCGCTGCCAATACTATCCATGGAGCCAGTGTTCTGGGGGCCAAGTCCTATTACCTGGGCCGTGTGGCAAACGATGATAACGGGAAACATTACACGGAAGACATGCAGTCCTGCGGGGTTGGGTTCTGTGGGCCCGGTTCCGACGACGAGGGTACTGGCACCTGCGTGATCCTCATCACTCCGGATGCCGAACGCACGATGCTAACGAACCTCGGTGTCTCTTCATTGCTTCATACCGACAATGTAGATGCAACCATCATTCAAAATGCCAAAGCAGTTTATGTGGAGGGCTATTTGTGGACCGGAGACGAAACCCGCGAGGCCGGGCTCTATATGGCGCGGGTCGCTAGAAAGCAGAGCATTCTCGTAGCTTTCACTTTGAGTGACGCGTTTGTGGTCAATTCCTTCAAAGACAGCCTGCTGGACTTTATCCGGTGGAACGTTGATATTCTTTTTTGCAATGAAGTGGAAGCCCAGGCCATGACCGGAGAAACCGATTCGCGAAAGGCGTTTGACAAACTATTGGCATTAGTGGACACCCTGTTCCTGACCCTGGGAGCTAAGGGGTCGCTGGCAGGAAAAAGCGGTCATGACCCGGTGCAGGTCGGAACCTTTCCCATCGAGGCGGTGGATACTACTGGAGCCGGAGACCTTTATGCCGCTGGAGCCCTTTATGGTTTAATCAATGATCGTTCATTGAAAGATTCGGCCATCATCGGTTCCTATTGTGCGGCGCAGGTGGTTTCCCATATTGGGGGACGACTACCGGCCCATTCCCACACACGGATTGAAAGTATCCTCACCGAATATCGCAACCATTACCCTCATACCCCTTCGTGACCTGGAGACATTTTTATAAGTTTTTAAGTAGGAACAGGTTCTTCAAAATTATACTTTCCGCTGAAGATTTGTTACACTCTTTTTTGCCCAGCATTATCTAAAATGAGGGAGGGATCCATGAAATTTACACGCGTTTTTCTCCTAGCCCTTTGCATGCTTCCACTTGTGGGCGGTTGTGGTACGGTCGGGAAAGATTTTGACAGCTCTAAAGTCAAAAAAATTCAAAATAATGTGACTACCCAGATTGAAATCCTGGACTGGTTTGGCGTGCCCTATAAAGAAGGAACAGAAAACAACCACACTATGTGGACCTATCAACTCGATACCTGGCAGGCGATCGGCGAAGGGCAATCGAAAGGGCTGGTCATCTTATTTGACAACAAAAATATCGTCAAAGCCTATCGCTACGAATCCAGCTACTAGCGGAGAACCTCCGCAGGTGAATTGCAATGTCTTTATCTTGCGGGCAAACATTTTCTCGGCTTGACGGGTTCTTACCCGTTGCCACCACGGCTAGTGGGCGACGAACCGCCGCTGGTAATTGGGCATAGCCTGTTCAGCCGAGACAACTCTTTACCCGCAAATGAAAACTTTTGCCAGTTGGCCCCACGCCGAGTGGTTATATTTTAAGTTTTGCTTTAATATCGTCTTTACCACCATTTTTCATCCACTCGTTGATCGCCAGAGCGTAGTTGATAACCTCGGACATGGCACTGTCGTGCCCGAAGAAACGGTAAGGGATACCTAAAGAATCGAGAATATCGCGTAAATAGTTCATCCCGCGGATAACATTGGGTCCGCCCCTGCCGACCACAACAAAAAGAGGGATCGGCCCGTGAGTCTGAAAGAACTCACGCAATCCGTCGCCCATGGCCCGGAACGTTTCATAAATATCGGTGTTATTGGCCTTGCCGCCGATTATGAACAGAACATTGGATTGCGGTAACCAGTATTTGAAACTGATCTTGGAAATATCGTTCATTTTTACATAAGGAGGGTTGCCGCCAAAGTCGGAAGAGATGGTTGCCTCTTCGCCCAGAAGTTCCGTAACCATCGCGTTGGCACCGCCACCGAAAGTTGGTGCAGTGATGGTCCCCTTATCATTCATAACGAATACGTCACTCTGACCCTGATAGGTGCGCAGTTGGTTGATCTCCTGCTCGAACTCAGAGTAGTCGGAAGCGAACAGATGCGCCGGAAGGTGCAAACGTTTCCAGGCCGGATCATCAAGATCAAAAGCGCATTTAAAATCGCAAGCTACCGGTGTCAGGCGTCCACCCTTGCCCGGTTGCATGCGGATGGGGTTGAGCTCCAGCATCAACATGCCATAATTGTTATAAAGGTCCCAAAGCTTGGGCAGATTCTGAACCAAGGGACTGATCAAAGCTGTGGGTGCGCCCAGCTCCATCAACGCATTGGAGACATGAAACGCTTTCAGTCCGGTCAAGGCATCAAACGGCACAACTTTCATTTTATCGTCATCCAGTTCTTCGATATCAACCCCACCGTGGTGGGTGATGGTCATTATCGGGCAACGGTGTTCCGTGCTTTCGGAAATAGAAAAATAGACCTCGTAATCGGCAGGCACCGACCCTTCATAGGTGACACCGTCAGACTTTGCCTTAAGGTACCCATCTACATGTTCGGCAAAATACAGACGTTCCTTTTCTTTGAGAGCATCGGTAATATTGTTTACACGACCCAGTAAACCGGACTTGCCTTTTTTACCA
>CATMOP010000042.1 GCA_950072225.1 uncultured Nitrospina sp. | reverse complement strand
CAAGGGTCCTGCCCCTAGAAGAGTGAGAGGCAGGCTGTGTGGGATCATGAGTTTTCCTGGAAATCCTTTCCGTGCTTTAAGAACGAGAGCGGCAGCCAACGCGGCGGTGCCCGAAGCAATATGAACCACCGTGCCGCCCGCAAAATCCAAGGCTCCCATGTCACCCAGCTAGCCACCACCCCAGACCCAATGGCAAATAGGATCGTAAACCACAGTCGACCAAACAAAAATGAAGACGATATAAGCTTTAAAGTCCACTCGTTCGGCCATTCCTCCGCTGATAAGGGCGGCGGTTATGATGGCAAACATCAACTGAAACATGCTGAACAGATATTCGGGGATGGTGCCCGAAAGGGTCTTAAAATCAATTCCTATAAAGAGGGCTTTGCTCAGGCCTCCGACAAAATGTCCGATATCGTTACCAAAGGCTAAAGAATAGCCAAACAGTACCCATTGCACTGTGATGACTCCGAGCGGTATAAAACTATGCATCAATGTAGCTAGGACATTCTTGCGCCGCACCATGCCACCGTAAAACAGTGCCAGGCCAGGAAGCATAAGCATAACCAGTGCCGAGGAAATTAGTATCCAAGCCGTGTCCGGGTAGCTGATTTTGCTGGTTTCCTCAGCTGCCGCGATCACAGGAAAGAGCATGAATAAAAAAGTTAGGGTGACCCTATTCGCTTGAATTCTGAATTTCATAAAACCCAACCTTAAAAATAAAGTAAAATAGGGGGCTGGTTAAAGACCCTATGGCCTAGAGTTTTAATTTTTATACCAATGTGGGAAAATGAAGTTTATGAATATGGGAAAACAATATAAATGATTTAATAACAATAAGTTATATGTCAATTTCTTGCTATTGCAAAACAATAAGCAAGTGTGTCGGTAGAGGTGGATTGCTTGGTTGTTAAGCGATGGCTCCTGAAAATTGCTACAAAATGCATCAAAAAAACAATATTTATTTTAGGATTTGATTTATGAAATCAACCATTGCTAGCATTGATTTACGTCAATAATATGACCGCAAAGGGAAAATCATTCCTGAAATTTATCAGGGCGGGCCTGGGAGATAATACTATTAAACCATTAAAAACAATTACTTATCGTTTTTTAGATTGATGCAGTTAGATTTGGCATACAAATTGCTGAATATTGAGAGAAAACAAATAAGTCCCTGAATTTTAACGCTTAAATTATTCTTTTTGTTAATCAATAGGGGCAGGAGATCGATTTATGGCAGAAGAAGAGGATATATTAGACGAACTCGAAGGGGCGGAAGGTGGCAAAAAACCTATAGGCATGATCATCGGCATCATAGTCGGTCTGCTGGTATTGGGAGGCGGTGGTTATTACGCTTATACCAACTTTTTTCAGGAAAAGCCGGCCGAGGAAAAGCCTGCTGAAGGCGAGGAAGGTAAAGAGGAGGCACCACCGGAAGAAGACCTTAACTTGGGTGTCATGTTTCCCATGGATCCGTTCGTTGTCAATTTGGCCGGCAGTGAAGGTAAGCGTTTTCTTAAAGTTACGATTTCCTTGGAATTGAGCACCCCAGAAGTCCATTTGGAGATAAAGGAAAATATCCAGAAAGTCACCGATTCCATTTTGATCCTGCTTAGTAGCAAAGCATTTGAGGATGTCTACTCCGTGCAGGGTAAGTTCAAGCTCAAGGATGAGATCACTACCCGTGTGAACCGATTTCTGGTAGTGGGACATATTAAGGATGCATACTTTACTGAATTTATTATTCAGTGATACAATATTAAAGGTTATTCAGAAGGCATGAGTCAGTTATGAGTGAGGTTCTATCACAGGGTGAAGTAGATGCCTTATTAAGGGGTGTCGGAGACGGTGAGATTGAAACGGAAAAGGATGAAGCGCCGGAAGAAGTTTCCGGTGTTGTCACTTACGATCTCACCAGCCAGGAAAAAATCATTCGTGGTCGGCTTCCATCCTTGGACATCATTAACCAGATGTTTTCTCGATTATTCAAGAATACGTTTTCCACCTTGATGCGTAAATCTGTAAATGTCAGCACCATCTCCACAGATACGATTAAATTCGGGGATTTTATACGATCCCTTCCTGTCCCTTCCAGTTTGCATATTTTCCGCATGGAACCTTTGCGTGGTCATGGTTTGATCGTTGTCGAAACTAAATTAGTTTTCGCGGTGGTCGATACTTTTTTTGGTGGGTCTGGAGCCAAGGAGGCCAAGATCACCGACCGGGATTTCAGTGCTATTGAAGTCAGAATGACCAAGAGCGTTATATTGAGCGTTCTTGAAGATTGGGAAAAAGCTTGGCGGCCTGTGCATACGGTAACCACAAATTTTGTCCGCTCGGAAGTCAACCCCCAGTTTGCGGCGATTGTCCCCCCAACCGATATCGTATTGGTCATCCTGTTCGAGATAGAAATGGAAAACATTTCCGGGACGTTGACAATTTGTCTTCCTTATGCGGCCATTGAGCCGGTGATTCCCAAGCTTAAAGCCCAGTTCCAGAGTGAAGAGCTAGAAGTGGATCAGGTTTGGGTTCGCAGGCTCAGGGCAGAGCTTTTATCCACCGACATCGAAATAATCGCTGAGTTGGGCGGGACGCAGATTACCCCCGAGGAGCTTATGCATTTCAAGGTGGGGGATACGCTTATTCTGGGCAATGATGTTACCGATCCATTAATTTTGAAAGTGGAGGGCAACCCCAAATTTAAAGGTTTCCCCGGCGTTTCACGAGGAAACAAAGCCATACAGATAACTGAAGTGATCGAAAGGGAAGGATAAGATTATGGAAGATGAAGCCGCAAAAGAGGATTTTGAAGCTCTGGAAGATATCGAGGATATCGACGCAGGGGAAGACGCTGATGAGGTTTTGGATGAGGCGGATAAATCCGCAGCTCCAAGTGGCGAAACCAAAAGCCTGAACCTCATTCTCGACATCCCCCTGACTGTTTCCGTGGAGCTGGGCCGAAGCAAAATGTTGATCAATGATCTCCTGCAATTAGGGCAGGGATCGGTAATAGAACTGACCAAACTAGTGGGAGAGCCTTTAGAAGTTCTGGTCAACCAAAAGCTGGTGGCCCGTGGTGAGGTGGTAGTGGTTAACGAAAAGTTTGGCGTGAGGTTGACCGATATCGTTTCACCCATGGAACGCGTGCAATCTCTGGCATAAAACCGGTCGCATTGATAGCCCTGCGACCGGTTTTGTCTGAGTCGTTTCTCCCCTGAAAATTCCTGCCCAGAAAAACACCGTTGGTATCTAACAACCTACCTGTTACACACAAAAAATCCCTAAAAAAAACTGTATTTGCCTAATATTTGTTTCGTTTAGGTACAACCTTTGCAATTTAATGTTTTGAGAAAAAACTTGTCGGTTTTTTGACGGAACTTAAAACAAGCAAGGGTATCTAAAATGAAACGTGATGAAATAATTGGGCTTTGGGTTGGGATCTTTCTGTTTTCTCTCAGCACTTTGGCTGGGGCCGGGGAGAAATGGGATTCTCTTAACCTTTTAAAAAATGTAACTACCAGCAAAATGGATGATGGATTCATTATTCGCCTTGAGTTTGAGAAACCAGTCGGCGACTATAAGGACCCGGTATTTTTTGATAAGTCGGTTCAAATTGACTTTCCTCTTGCCTTTATAAAGCCTGCTAAAAAATATTTTCCTGCTGACAGTTTTTCCACCACGAAAGTATTTGCCGCGCAATTCGATGCGGAAACTTTGCGGATCCGGTTCCTGAAAAAAAATAAGTCCGATGACCTCCGGGACCGCTTCCATCTTGCCCGACAGGGACGATTTGTGATTGTCCGTCTTGACCAGGTGGGGCCTGTTTTCAACCCGAATTCCGTTACCATCGTTAAAAGTCGAGAACCCGCAAACGATGACCTGATGACCGAAGAGGAATTAGCAAATTTTCTGGCCAGAGCTTCTGCAAAAATCCGGGCTCAGAAAAAAAAGAAAACCTTGACTACTACAAATTTAAAAAAAATATCAACGCCTGTTCAAACCAGAAATATAGAAAAAGTAGAGGAGGTTTCGAATATCAAAGTGACCCAGGCTGGAATGGGGGTAGAGCCGATCGTTGATCGAATTAAAAAAGCCGCCGGGAGAGATTCTAAATCTGAAAGAGAAACAGATACGCAAAAATCCAAAAATAATCTTTTCTCCGCAAAGGGAAACCCAGGTTTTTCCTTGAAGGATTCCCGGCCAACAGGAAAACCTATTGAGTTACTTCCCTCCAGCTTGAAAATGATTTCCATGCTCGCCGTGGTTCTTGGAATCATGTTTCTTCTGTTTTTTGGGTTCAAGAAATATGTTTTGAAAAACACAATGTTTGGAGGCGGGGAAAAGCTGGTGAATGTTTTGGGTAGTGGATTTTTGGGGCCCAAAAAAAATATTGTCTTAGTTGAAGTCGCGGGTGAGGTGCTGGTGCTTGGAATGTCTCAGGATAATATCTCACTACTTACCAATATAACTGACCCTGAAAAAATAGAAGAAATTAAATCTAAAGGAGGCAAAGGGGGCAGTGGGTTGAATTGGAATCTTGGAAACCGCCAACCGGAAGAAGCCAGAGCGTCTGCAGGGATGCCAGCTGGCCAGTTTTCAAAGTATATGAAACAATTTTCCGGCTCTGAAAAAATCAGTAAGGGCAAATCAGTATCCGATGTGACGGCACAGATCAAACAGCAAATGGGAAGGTTTAGAACCGCAAGAGCATGAATATAAAAATATCCAGTCTACTTTTAGTTCTCGTTGTTCCAGTACTTTTAGTTGGTGGGATTGTTCCTGCCGAAGCGATACCGCTTCCTTCCATTCAATTTGGAATGGAAGACATGGACGAACCCGGAAAAGTTTCCAGCGCTTTGCAGATTCTGTTCCTGCTTACAATTTTGACGCTGGCCCCATCGATCCTGATTATGACGACGTCCTTTGCCCGGATCATTATCGTATTATCTTTTCTCCGGCAGGCAATGGGTACACAACAAACCCCGCCAACGCAGATTCTAATTGGATTGGGCCTGTTCCTGACTCTATTTGTGATGGGGCCGACTTGGGGAGAAATCAACCAAAGGGCTTTGCAACCTTATTTGAATGAAGAAATATCGCAGATGGAGGCATTAAAGCTGGCGGAGGCTCCCATTAAACGTTTTATGTTAAAGCAAACCCGGGATAAAGATCTTTCACTGTTTGTGAATTTGACCGATGGACAGCCTGTGAGCAACGAAGAGGTAGAGATTCAATCATTGATTCCCGCATTCATCATTAGTGAATTGAAAACGGCGTTTCAGATTGGGTTTTTGATCTATATTCCTTTCTTGATTTTGGACATGGTCGTGGCCAGCATACTTTTATCTATGGGAATGATGATGCTTCCTCCAGTTTTAATTTCTCTTCCATTTAAATTGATGCTGTTCGTGATGGTAGATGGTTGGTATTTAACCGTGGGTTCGCTGATCAGAAGTTTTGGAGGATAATTACATATGACCCAAGCATTTATTATAGATTTTGCGATGGAAAGCATCAAAACCACCCTGCTGTTATCTGCACCCATGCTGGGGTTCGGGTTGATAACCGGTCTCACGGTCTCTATTTTCCAAGCGGTTACCTCGATTCAGGAACTGACTTTGACCTTCATTCCTAAAATCCTAGCTGTGTTTTTGTCCGTCCTATTGTTTTTCCCCTGGTTGATGCAATTGATGATCACTTTCACTTCTAAAATCCTCATTAATTTTCCTGATTATATTCAATAATGGATATTTTCAATCTCAATTATGCCGAGTTTGAAAGATTCCTGTTTGTGTTCTTTAGAGTAGGGGCCCTAGTCCTTTTTGTTCCGATATTGGGGAGTCGGCAGGTCCCTTCAAGCATGAAAATCGGATTCATACTCTTTCTTTCTATCGTGATTTTTCCGTTGGTGGAAGGCCGGCCCTTGCCGGAGCCGCGAGGGATTTTTGACCTGGCCATTTTTCTCATATCCGATGTGACCATTGGCCTGGGCATTGCCTTTATTACCCGCCTTATTTTCACTGCGGTTCAGATCGCCGGAACCGTTGTGGATTTCCAAATGGGTTTTGGGGTGGTGAACGTTATTGACCCGCAAACTGACACACAGGTTTCCGTCACCGCACAGTTCCATAATATTATAGCGGTGCTGATTTTCCTGGCTGTCGACGCGCACCATTTCATCATTCAGGCGATTGTAGAAAGTTTTTTGATTATCAATCCCGCAGAGATTAGCTTTGCCGATATCACTCCAGAATATATGCTTCACCTTTTCTCGGGGACCTTCACCACCGCAGTGAAAATCGCGGCTCCCATCATGGCCATTCTTTTCTTTCTCAGCGTTGGGCTGGGTCTAGTAGCCAGAACGGTTCCTCAAATGAATGTTTTTATTGTGGGTTTTCCTCTGCAAATTGGGGTAGGACTTTTAATGGTCGGCCTGTCCATATCTTTTTTCAGTATGCTCGTCCAGCAGCAAATATATGAGCTTCCTGGCAAGTTCATGGGCTTTTTGCGAGCATTATAAATCGGAGACGCTATGGCCGAAGACAATAAAGACCAAAAAACTGAAGAGCCGTCACCCAAACGCATTACCGATACCGAGGAAAAGGGTAATTTTGCCCATAGTCGTGAGGTTAACTCTTCATTCGTTCTTCTTGCGGCTCTTCTTGGTTTTATGATCATGGGGGAGCAAAGCACCCGCAACCTGATGGGCTCCTGGCATACTATGATTGCCGAAGCCGGGACCTTGCAACTGACTTTCGAAGAACTACACCGAGTCATAGCAAATTCCATGAAAGGATTTATAAATGTCATTGGCCCTTTCCTGGTACTTATTATGTTAGGGGGAGTTACATCCAACCTGCTTCAGATCGGAGGTCTGCGTTTTTCCACACATCCATTAATTCCAAAATTTAGCAAGCTGAACCCGTTGAAAGGCTTTGGCCGGATTTTTTCAAAAAACACTGTGATGGAGTTGTTTAAATCCCTTTTTAAAGTCGGGATCATTTCGATTCTTTCCTATTTCACCATAAAGTCGCATTGGAAGGAGATTCCCCCTTTGATGGGGCTAGGAGTGGGGCAAATTCTTTCTTTCATGGGGTTTGTTGCGTTGGAAATCATTTTCCAAGTCTTGTTAATGATGATTTTCCTTTCCCTGATTGATTTTGCGTTCCAACGTTTCACCTACCGTGAAAATCTTCGTATGACCAAACAGGAAGTTAAAGAAGAAAGAAAGGAGACGGACGGTAATCCGCAAATTAAACAACGCATCCGAACGGTGCAAATGGAGATGGCGAGAAAACGTATGATGGCGGCTGTTCCCGATGCGGATGTGGTGGTGACCAACCCGACTCATATTTCTATTGCGATCAAGTATGATCCTGAAAAAACTTCGGCTCCTGCGGTGGTCGCCAAAGGTGTAGGACCCATTGCCATGCGCATTAGAGAAATTGCCAAGGAAAATGGGGTGCCTCTGGTGGAAGACAAACCCCTGGCGCGTACTTTGAACAAAACGGTGGAGGTCGGGCAATTGATCCCGGCCAGCCTTTATAAAGCGGTGGCGGAAATTTTGGCTTATGTTTATAAACTCAAAAATTTCTCTTAGGTATGAACATTGCACTTGTACTGGTATCAGGGGATGGAAGAGATATTCTTCATCTCTGAAAAATGCTGGTATGTGTCAAGGCCTTTATTTTAAAGAGTTTCTGGAGCCCGTCTTTAGTTGGGGCGGTGTCAAATTTTTGAAAGGTTGAATGAGGAGATTATGGCAGAAACGGGTGGTTTAAAAGTGTTGTTGCAAAGGCCGCATGAAATGTTGGTTGCGGTGGGAATCGTTACGATTCTGGGGGTTATGGTGATGCCAATCTCCACTGTGTTGCTAGACCTTCTTCTTTCTTTCAGCATTACTTTTTCACTGGTTGTGCTCATGGTGGCGGTGTTTATGATTTCTCCACTGGAGTTTTCTGTGTTTCCTTCCCTTTTGCTCATCATCACCTTGCTGAGGCTTTCCTTGAACATTGCTTCCACCCGAATCATTCTTTTAAATGGGGATCAGGGGCCCGGTGCGGCGGGACAGGTGATTCAATCCTTTGGAAATTTTGTTGTCGGCGGTAATTATGTGGTGGGGACCGTCATATTCATCATTCTGGTGATGATCAATTTTATTGTTATTACCAAAGGTTCAGTACGTACATCGGAAGTTGCCGCCCGTTTCACATTAGATGCCATCCCCGGTAAGCAGATGAGTATCGATGCAGACTTGAATGCCGGTCTGATAAATGAACAGGAAGCACGGACACGAAGGAGAAACCTGGAACGTGAAGCGGATTTTTATGGATCTATGGACGGTGCCATTCGTTTTGTGCGGGGTGACGCTATTGCAGGTATTCTAATAACTTTGGTCAATATCATTGGCGGTTTTGCGATTGGTGTGTTTCAGCAGGGCATGGAAGCCAGCGAAGCGGCTCAGGTATATACGCTATTGACGATAGGTGACGGCCTGGTTTCTCAATTGCCGGCTTTGGTGGTTTCCACCGCCGCGGGCCTGGTGGTGACCCGGGCTGTATCGGACAAGAATCTGCCCGGTGAATTGATCAAGCAGTTGCTGGACCAGCCTTTTGCGTTTCTCATCGCATCAGGTATTTTGTTTTTCTTTGGCCTGATTCCGGGACTTCCACATTTTCCGTTTATTTTGATGTCGGTAGTGGCTGGAGTCATTGCGTATTTCAAAATTCAAGACAATCAAAAGGTTGAACAGAGGCAACTACGGAAAAAAGAGGATGAGGCCAAGATTTCGCTTCCAGAAAAGGTGGAGTCCATCCTTCCCCTTGATATCATGGAACTGGAAGTGGGTTATGAGCTGATTCCTCTTGTTGATGCAGACCGGAATGGAGAGCTTTTAGAGAGGATCAAATCCATTCGCAGGCAGTTTGCCTTGGAGATGGGTTTTATCGTGCCGCCTTTGCATATCAGAGATAATTTGCAATTGAAATCGAATGAATACTCGGTCCTCATCAAAGGTGTGGAGGTCGCCCGCGGCTCCATCATGATGGGAAGGATTCTGGCGATGAATCCGGGAACAACGGATCGAGAAATTGAAGGTATAAAAACCACTGAACCTACTTTTGGACTGCCTGCGATCTGGATTCCCAGCAATAAGAAGCAGGAGGCACAAATGGCCGGTTACACGGTGGTAGACCCGGCAACGGTTATCACCACTCATATTAAAGAAACGATTAAACGACATGCCTATGAACTGATGGGTCGACAGGAGACCCAGGCACTTCTGGATAAATTTAAGGAAACTAATCCCAAGGTGGTTGAAGAACTTATTCCCAATGCCCTGAGTCTGGGTAAAGTTCAAAGAGTTTTTCAAAACCTTCTCAGGGAACAAATTTCCATTCGTGATCTTAGAACCATTCTGGAAAAACTTTCTGATTATGCTTCGTTGACTCAAGATCCTGATGTGTTGACGGAATATGTTCGCCAGGGATTGGCCCGGCCGATCACCAAACAATATCAATCAACTGACGGAACGCTTTCGGTCATGACCCTGGACAGAGGAATTGAGGACATCATCGAGGGCTCCATCCAGAAGTCCGATACGGGCGCATTTTTAGCGTTGGAACCCAGTGTGGCGGAACGTTTTTTGACCCGTCTTAAAGAGATGATTGAAAAAATTACTCCCAATATTGAAACATCGCCAGTATTACTGGCTTCTCCGGGATTGAGAATGCATATCCGAAAGTTTACGGAACGTTTTCTTCCTGACTTGATTGTTATATCGCACAGTGAGGTAGCGCCCTCCGTGCAAATCAAAACCATAGGTATTGTGGATTTAAATGCGAATTAAAAAGTTTACGGCGAGCAATTACTCCATCGCCTTACAAAAAGTAAAACAGGAGCTCGGTGAGGATGCGCTTATATTAAGCACTCGTTCTATCAAACCGCCCTCACCTATAGCGGGAAGAAAGGAAGCAACGCGGGTAGAAATCACTGCCGCTGTTGAATATGCTTCCCCGGTTGTTGCACCGGAAGTCCAGATTCCCAATGAACTTGAAAATAAAGCTTTGCCGGAAAAAGGTGATGCGGATTTAAAATCTCTGATTTTCAGTCTTCTCAGCCAGACCGATCGGGCCCAGTCTATGGGCCTCAAGCCGCACCAATTTGATACCTTTTCCCATCTGGTTGAAAGTGGCCTGGATGAAAAACTAGCATCAAAAATATTGAAAAAAGCACTGGAACAAAATTCGGAACAGACTGCAGACTCCAGCAAAAGGCCGTTAAAAGTCATGGACTTGATGCAAAAGGTTCTTCCCTGCAAGGGAGAGATTGATCTAAGAGTCTATGGACCGAAAATTGTCGCGTTTGTCGGGCCTACGGGAGTGGGGAAAACCACTACGGTAGCCAAAATTGCGGCGGAGTATGCCCTTCGCCGGGGCAAAAAAGTGGTAATGGTGTCTCTGGATACCTACCGCCTGGGAGCGATTGATCAATTGAGAATTTATGGGGAGATTATGGAGGTTCCC
>CATMOP010000041.1 GCA_950072225.1 uncultured Nitrospina sp. | reverse complement strand
CTCTACCATGGCGCCTATCATCACGATCCATCTCTCTCTCATCTTCAAACGGAAAATCTTCCTCAAAGGCCAGGTCATCATCTTCTTCACCAACCCAAGGAAGATAGCTACAACCATTAAGAATTAAAGAAAAGAATAGAAACAAAATTAAAATTAGGCGGGTGAAAATGTTGGCGGGCGGCATATCTAACTCCATCAAGTTCTAATAAGGATAAGTTATCCCTTAATAATCAATGAATTATATGGGGTTGACCCAAAAATGTCAACCTCATTTTGAAGGGTTTACTCCTCTCAATATATTTTATATCGATTGAATTTTAAAGGGGTTTCATTAATTTTTTTGCTTCCCTCCATTGCCGTTCCCGTCCGGTTTAACGACACGGTTTGCGCCAAAATCTTAGCGGCTTTTTCAATTTCTGCTGTTGTATTGCTCCAACCGAAACTGAAACGAATAGATGAGTTAATTTTATCAAAAGGTATGCCCATTGCTGTCAGCACTGGTGAAGGCAGTCCGCTCCCCGAACTGCAAGCCGATCCTGTAGAAACTGCCACTCCTGCCATATCCAAGCTAATCAACAAAGTATCACCTTCAACCCCTTCAAATCCCAAGTCCAAAGTATTGGGAAGTCTGTTCTCCAAATCACCAAAAATTTCCATTCCTGAAATCAGATTGGATACCAATTGATAAAAATGGTCCCGTAAAGAGGAAAGCCCTGAGGATTTTTGGGAAACTATATGTTTCTGAGCCAGTTCGCAGGCTTTACTAAAACCCGCTATTCCCGCCACATTTTCCGTGCCCCCCCTTCTTTTTTTTTCCTGACTTCCCCCGCACACGGGTGAAAACAAATCCGGGCTCCCTTTCCTTAAATAAAGAGCACCAACTCCCTTCGGTCCATTCAGTTTATGCGCTGAAATGGACAACATGTCGACAGGCAAGTCTTGCACCCGAACTGGAATTTTACCCACACTTTGTATCGCATCGGTGTGAAACAATACCTTCTTTTTCCTGGCTATCTCCCCAATCTTTACAATATCCTGCAAAACGCCGGTCTCACTGTTGGCATGTTGCAGGGAAACCAGCAGAGTTGCTTCTGTCAGGCAATTTTCCAAAGCTTGCAAATCAATTCGCCCTAGCTTATCAACCTTCAACCGGTCTACAACAAAACCCAGACTTTCCAGCTGCTTGCATGGATTTAAAACCGAGGGGTGTTCCACCTGACTGGTAACTATATGGCCTCCGGATTTACCCATTCCCAGAGCTACTCCCAGCAAGGCTAAATTATTTGCCTCTGTGCCCCCACTAGTGAAAACAATTTCTGATGGAGAGGCACCAATGAGGGAAGCCACCTGTTCCCGGGCTTCATCTATCAAGACACGGGCTGACCTCCCCATAGAGTGCACACTGGAAGGGTTTCCCATCTGGTCCTGCAATACAGAAGTTACGATGTGCAGAACTTCTGGCGCAACCGGGGTGGTGGCATTATGATCAAGATAAATTTTATCCAAATTTAAAGTACCGAAATATCTGCGAGAAATACCAGCTAAACCAGAGCAGGAAGAAAGGAGCCGCTAGGCGTGGCCAGCGTGACGCTGGACCCTATGGACACGTGATATTCTTCCTCAGCCTTTACCTTTTCTACCCCTGCGGGGCATGAAAGTTAAGGAAAAAATATCACGCTATCTATCACCGGCAGATCGTCGGCCAAAAGCAATGTTTAGAGATGCCCTAAAATCAGGATTTAGACTGGCCTGACACCTGTTTTATATTGGAAGGATCCCTTTCAACTGGTTTTGAGGGTGCAGTGTCTATTCCCTTCTGCCTCAGGGTTTCCTTTAAATGGCGGATTTCTTTTTCCATTTGGGGCAAGCGGTCCAACATGCACTCGATCGCCCGGGCCACAGGATCAGGAAAGGATTCCAAGCCCTCATCATCTTCCATATCTGAAGAGATGCCGGAAAAGACCACCCTTCCAGGAACCCCGATAACAGTGGAATACTCTGGAACATCCTGAAGAACTACCGATCCGGAACCTATTTTCGTGTTACAGCCAACATGGATCGGGCCTAAAACCTGCGCCCCTGCACCAATGACTACATTGTCGGAGATGGTGGGATGGCGTTTGGCCTTTTTAGTCGCCAAGCCTCCTAATGTCACCCCATGGTAAATAAATACGTTGTCACCAACTTCTGAAGTTTCTCCAATAACAACCCCCATACCATGGTCGATAAAAAACCGATGGCCAATTTTCGCGGCTGGATGAATTTCTATACCTGTTATCCATCTGAAAAATTGGGAAATGGTCCTGGCAAGAAACTTGAACCCCATGTTCCATAAGCCATGAGACAACCGGTAGCCGATCAAGGCATGAACTCCAGGATACAAAATCAATACCTCGAAAAAATTTCTCGCAGCAGGATCCTTTTCTATAGCAACCTGGACATCTTCTTTAATTTGACGAAGCATAATTTTGGGTTTGGGATATAAGCTATTGTTTATTGTAATATTATATCCCACCCAGCACCAGACGAAAAGCCCTCTTTCCAAATAGTTCCCCTTAGCAGTGGAGGCAATAGCAATAGCATATCAAGCTTCTAAAACGGTTTGGGCACTGTAAAAATTTATCTCGGTCCAAAGAGCTTTGCTAATTATACCCCTGCGGGGCATGAAGTCTGGGGAAGAATACTACGCCCCCGGAGGTTCTCCGGTGCCTAGTGGTGAGCTACTTATACATGAGGGAAACCAACTGAGGCCGGGCATGAAGCGGGAGATCAGTTTTTAATCCAGGTGGCAAATAGGTTTGAGGGGACCCTGCGTAAGGAAGATACATTCGGGCGTTTGGGAGGAGATGATTTTATCATTCTTCTTCCCAATTTAGCGGATGAATACTTTCCAGCAAAAATGGCGCAACGAGTCCTTGACATTATGAAACAGCCTTTGACACTAAAAGAAAATCAGTTTCATTCCAACTTCAGCATTGGAATCGCACTTTTCCCTGATGATGGAAAAGATGTTGAAACACTATTTAAGAATTCAAATATCGCGATGTATCAAGCCAAGAAATCTGGGGGCCATGCTTACCGTCTGTATGAATCTTCAATGCATGACAAAATCATAACTCGATTGGCCCTGGAGCAGGATTTATGGAACGCAATTAATAATAAAGAATTTGAAATGCATTACCAACCCAAGGTCAATCTGACAACCGGAAAAATTGAAGGATTAGAAGCCCTAATTCGCTGGCACCGACCCGATGGGAAAACTATTTCTCCTGCGGTATTCATTCCCCTTGCTGAGGAGAGCCGACTTATCCATAGAATATGGGAATGGACCTTTCAGACCACATGCGGTCAAATCCAGGAATGGTGCCAAAAGTATGGGAACGCTATAAAAATAGCGGTCAACCTTTCTGGCAGGCAGTTTGAACAACCGGACTTGGTTGAAAAAGTCAAAAATATTATAATAACGGAGGGAATTCATCCAAAGTATGTGGAAATCGAGGTCACTGAGACCGCAGTTATGACCAATGTACAGGCGGCCATCGATGTCCTAAAAGAATTCAGAGAATTCGGAATTCAGATTTCTCTTGACGATTTCGGCTCCGGATACACTTCCCTGGGTTATCTGAAAAGGCTTCCCATTGATACTTTGAAAATCGATCACTCTTTTATTCGGGATTGCACGGATAACAGCAATTTGGCGATCATTCAGGGAATCATTACCATTTCACAAAAAATGGGATTTAAAACCATCGCGGAAGGGGTGGAAACCCAGGAGCAACACGATTTCCTTCAAAACCTGGAATGCGATCAATTCCAAGGCTTCCTATGCAGTAAGGCACTTCCTGCTCAGGAAATAGCTGATATAATTTGGCCCGGGTGATCCTTCAGGAATCGGATGATTCAGAATCCATAGTGCGGTGATAATCTTGCAGAATAGCGTCCTGTGTATCCTGGTCGGCGGATTTGTAGATGCGGATGGCTTCGAAGTGGCTGGTCTGTTGAACGCGCAATAATTTGAGGCGCATTAATTCCAGAATGGCAAGAAACGTCACGATGACTTCTTGCTTTTTGTTTAAAACCGTAAACAGGGATTCAAACGTAACACTTTCTGAAGCGTTGAGAATTTCCAGGATGTACTGAATCCGATCTGTGACCGACATCTCAGTAATTTCAATTTCAAAATCCTTTTCAAAGGATTTGGCCTCCAGGATTTTCTGGTAAGCTTTAAATAAATCGAAAACCGATGTATCAACCAATTCCTTCGCTTCAGAGCTACCCTCAATTTCAATCTCCCCGCCACGCACAAAAATCTGTGCCTGGTCATGTTCCTTCATTCTTAACTCAAATGCCGCGTCCCGATAGCGCTGGTATTCCCGTAGCCTGCGCATCAGTTCCGCGCGCGGATCTTCTCCGCCTCCTGCATCCCATTCTTCGTCCGTTTCAGGAGCGGGAAGCAAAACTTTCGATTTGATGCGCGTCAGTTCGGCGGCCATGACTAAATACTCCCCGACCAGTTCAAGGTTCAATTCCTGCATCATGTCCAGATAGGTCATATACTGCCGGGTAATTTCGGCAATGGGGATATCGTAGATATCCATCTTCTGTTCTTTAATCAAATGAAGAAGCAAGTCCAAAGGCCCTTCAAAAATGTCAAGCTTGCATCGATATGTCATAAGCTCATTGGTTTGAATTTTCGATTTTCATTTTTGCGCTTGAATATTACAGGTCGCCCCAACGCGACTGCAACAGAGCCAAAGCCACCACTGGGGCCGTTTCTGCCCGCAGGATCCGCGGCCCCAAGCCCACTGTCTGAAACCCGTATTCCCGGACATTCTCAATCTCAGCCTGGCTGAACCCCCCCTCCGGCCCAATCAAAACAGCAACAGAGCGTGGTTGCACATCCAGCTTAATATCTTTAAGAGTCTTTTTTTCCTCCAACTCCCAAAAGATAAGCTTTAGATCCTGATGGTCATTTTTGCGGCAAAACGTTTCCAGGGTTTCAACATCTTCCGCCACCAAAGGAATCTTGGAACGACCGCATTGCTTGGAACTTTCCAGTACAATTTTTTTCCAGCGCTCGATTTTCTTGCCCACCTCTGTCCGATGAGTTTTTACCACGCAACGCTCAGTCATTAAAGGGGTAATAGAACGCACTCCCAATTCCACCGACTTTCTTAAAATCACATCGAACTTGTTACCTTTGGTCAATGCTTGTCCCAAATGAACCGCTAAAGGAGACTCGACATTGATTGTTACCGAAGCAACGACTTCTCCCTTGACCTCTTTCGTCTTGACCTCAACCAGTCGAACAGTGAGCCATTTATCCGAATCACTTATGACCTGTATTGAGTCCCCCGCTTTCAATCTCAATACAGTTCTGATATGCGAGACATCCGATCCGGTAAGAGTAACCTTATTATTGTTTATTTGTTCTCTGGCAACAAAAAACTTAGGCCGGGAGCTCATACATGAACCCAATGAATCCGTAACAAATCTTCCAGAGAACCTAATTCATAGTCGGGGCATAGTTCAGCCTGTTCCTTCTTGCGGTTAAGCCAGGCCGTCTTCATTCCCACCTCATGAGCCCCAAAAATATCTGTGGAAAGGCTATCACCGACAAAAAGAATTTGGGAAGGCTGCACCTGAAAATGGCTTATCGCCAGTTGAAAAATGGAGGGGTGCGGCTTACGAAAAGGAAGCCCTGATGAATAAATGGTAAAGTCAAAGTACTCCTTCAAACCCGAACCCTCCAGTTCAAAGTCTTTCATGAAAACCGGATTCGTAGTATTGGAAACAATTCCCATGGCAACACCGCTCAATTGTTTTAGCACAGCAGGCACCTCGGGGAAGACCTTCCTTTCCTGATAGACCTCCTCATAATAAACTTGCAGAATTTCCTGAAGGGAGATCTTTCCTTTCCATGAAACTTTAAAATAGAAAAGTAGATACTGTAAAACTTCCTCATAACGGGCCTCCCGATGTGTGGTCCGAGATAGCTCTATCATGGATTTAAACAGTTCCCTTGATTTTTTCAGACAGTCTTCAAAGTCAGGCAAGGGGATTTGTTTTATCTTCAGAAAAGCAAAAACTTTTTCCAAGGGTGCTCGGTCATCTTCTTCTCCCAGGTCAACCAGGGTATGCGCCCAATCGAAAGCAACTGCTTTAAACGGAAATTCCATTTCTCACCTGTTGTTGCTGTTTTACAGTTCGTAAAATTTGGGATATTAACGTCAGGAAATGAAAAACGATAACCCTTTAGTAATCAATATTAAAAACGAAATATTCGTGGCAGGTTGATTCCTGGAAAATTCCAGTGAAATCTCCACTTACAGGAAGCAGGTTCTTGCCTTGACCTTCAGCTTCATCCACTAAATAATAACAGCACTGCCAGGATAAAGGAACTGCAGAAACGGAAAAACTTATGGTCCCTGAAAACGTAAAATCCCTACCCGAAAACATTTGTTTGAATCAGGAATTGATTCAGGAAGCAATCAACTTAGGGTGTACCAAGGCCAAAGTGATTTTGACCAAGACCATATCCTTGTCTAATTGGATGAACCTGCAATGCCAATATGGTTGTTCTAACTATGGATCGATCCTGACCTGCCCTCCTCACACCCCTAATGCGGATGAAATGGCTGAAATTCTTCCGGAATATGAAAAAGCCCTTCTTATCAACGCCAGCCCTGAAACAAATGTCAGGGAAATTGTTGTCCATTTGGAAAAATATTTAAAAAGGAAAGGCTTTTACAAAGCTTTCGCATTATGTGCCCAACCCTGCGACCTGTGTAGCCCCTGTACCATCGAAACAAAATGCCAGTATCCCGAAAAAGCCCGGCCCACTATGCAAGCCTGCGGCATCGATGTGAATGAAACCATTCATAATAACGGCTGGGACGACCTGGGCCAGCAAGCTCCCTGCACTCCAACCCATGCCATTGGCATGGTGCTTCTTGCTTGAGAACCGTCTATAATAGTCCCCTCTGACTCACCTAACATTTAATTTTCTGTGGGATATCGTTACGCCATCATTGGAGCAGGCCGACAGGGCCTCTCCGCCGCCTATGATCTTGCCCGGTTTGGATCTGCCGAGGAAATTCTCCTGTGCGATCTCAAATTGGAAACCGCACAAAAGGGAGCCGAAAAACTACGCGCCCAGCTTTCGCAAGATTTATTCATACCAGTCAGCCTGGATGCGGGAAACCTGAATCAACTCCAAAATGCATTAAAAGGAGTCGACTCTGCCATCAGCGCCGTTCCCTTTACTTTCAACCTGGGTATCACCAAGGCCGCGATCGAATGCAATACCAACCTTTGCGATTTGGGCGGACATACCGAAACCGTACTTAAACAATTAGCTCTTGATGAACCTGCAAAATCCTCCGGCATCACCATTGTTCCAGACTGCGGCATGGGACCGGGACTCAACATTTCCCTGGGTGTTCTGGCAATGAGCTTTCTAGAAAAACCTATCAACCTTTTTATATGGGATGGAGGCTTGCCGCTGAACCCGGTTCCTCCCTGGAACTACATCTCTACATTCCATATTAATGGTTTGACTAACGAGTACGAGGGACCCGCCTGGTTTATCCGGGATGGAAGGCCCACTCAAGTCCCCTGCCTGAGCGAGGTGGAGGAGTTGGATTTCCCCTCACCTTTAGGGCGTTTGGAAGCCGCCGTCACTTCGGGAGGACTCTCTACCGCTCCATGGACGTTTGCGGGTAAACTCCAGCGCTTGGAAAACAAAACTTTACGTTATCCAGGCCACTGGCAAACATTTCAGGCATTCCAACAACTGGGTTTGTTTGAGCAAACTCCTGTGGAAATAAAGGATGGAAGCTTCGTTCCCAGAGAAACTTTTCACGCCCTTCTTCAACCCAAAATCGCCGGCGATCAGGTCCATGACATCTGCGTAATTCGTGTGCGTTGTGAAGGAGAATCTAATGGAAAAACCGCGGTCTGCACCCTGGACCTTTGTGAGACCTACGATGAAGAAACGGGTTTGACTGCTATGGAGAAATTTACAGGATGGCACGCCAGCATGGTCGCCATCCTTTCCGCCCAGAATAAACTGCCTAAAGGGGCAGTTCCCATCGAAAAAGCCTTATCCGGGCCATTGTTAATGCAAGAGGCCGAAAAAAGGAAATGGACCATAAAAAACAATACTTTATTGGGAGTCTAAATTAGCTAGTAAAAAAAATTTGGCAATCCTTCCACCTTTAGATTTACAATTAAGAATCCTTATACTAACATCATTAGCTAAATCAGACTACAAGAGGGGACTTTATGGGCACCATTCAATCTCAAATGACCACCCCGGTTACCAGTATCAATTCTGAAGCCACCGCCCAGGAAGCGGCTCAATTGATGAAGGAAAAGGAAATCGGGTCTTTGCTAGTCAAGGGTTGCCAGGGTTATGTCGGCATATTGGCGGAGCGGGACTTGGCATATCGATTGGTGTGTGAAGGCATGGACCCACGGACCACTCCTCTCTCTTCAATAATGGAAGAGTCCATTTTATCCATAGACCAAAGTGCCTCTCCTTCCGATGCAGGTTCTCTGATGCAGGAATACAATATCAGTCATCTGGCTGTGATGGAAAAGGATGAGGTCGCCGGGATTTTATCCATTAAGGATCTGGTCTATAAAAAATAAAATTCTTGCTTAATCGTTTTGCCACTTTATATTCGCCCATCATTCAGGCCATTAGCCGTGGTGGCAGATAGCGTGATATTCGACCATTGCCTTCATGCCCTGTATGGGTTAAAAGCTAAGGAAGAAAACTACGCCAGCGGAGGTTCTACGCAGGCCAGGATTGAATTTTACCGCCACGCACTACCTCATCTAATTCCTGAAGTTCTTGGCCATTAATTCCTAGAAAATAAAGGATTAATTTTAAATTAGACTGGTTGATGCTGGCTCGTGCATGGCGTTGCACAAGGGGCTTGGCATTGAAGGCGATTCCGAGGCCAGCCCGGGCCAGCATCTTGATATCGTTAGCCCCGTCCCCCACTGCTACGACTTGCCGCAGTGAAAATCCTTCTTTTTCTGCAAGGGCAACCAGGGTTTTTTCCTTGGCTTCCGCATCAATGATTTGCCCTTCCAATTCCCCCGAAACTTTTCCATTTTCTATCTTCAATTGATTCGCAACTCCATAATCCAAACCGTAGCTATCGCGAATCTTGTCGATAAAAAAATGGAACCCACCACTCACCAGAGCAATTTTATAACCCAGATATTTCAAGATATTTACCAGGGATTCTGCCCCCCGGTGTCAGGGGCAGAGAATCGGACAATTGGTGCAGTTTTTCTATGGGAAGGCCTTTTAACAGCTTCACCCGTTTCAGCAAAGCGGATTTGAAGTCCATTTCCCCATTCACGGCCTGGCGGGTGATTGCCGCTATTTTATCACCCACCCCGGCAAGCTTTCCCAATTCATCAATGACTTCGCATTGCAGGAAGGTCATATCAGCATCCAGCACAATCAATCTTTTGTTGCGCCGGAAGTAGGTTTCCTCCTGCACTGCGATATCGACCCCATAATTTTCCTTGAACTTGACCAGAGCGTCCAACACTTCCTCCGATGAGTGGGCCTTGCGGGTTCCTATGACAAACTCAAGGGCATGGACATCTCCCGAATCCAATTGTTCAATGCGCAGAATGTTAATATCGAGTTTGGAAAAAATTCGGGTGATTTCCTGAAAACCGGAGGAGGGAATCGAATCACATAGCAGGGTCACAACCGAACGGTAGGCATAGGGAGCATCCGGTCGGGTGGCTGTTTTCCAGGGATAGACGGTGACTTTAAAATCCATTTGCTCCGCATAAGCAGATAATTCCTCGCGCAGAGACAAAATGCGGCTCTCATCACAACCGTCAAGCAGAATGGAAAGATTGAGCAATCCGTTAAACACAAATTGCTTGATATCTACCACATTCCAACCGGTTTGAACGATAAACGCCAACGTTTCAGCCAGTATTCCCGGCCGGTCTTGCGCTGAGATATGAATATGTAATTGACTGGAGGAGGAAAAAAAAGGAGGCATTATTCAGACCTGCGGCTTGTAACGCCACCCTTCCTTCTTTTTGCAGGTCCAGCCGTCATTGACTTGGAAGGTAGACAGGGACATTTCGGAATTGAATAAAGCGATAACACCTTCTCCTTTTATCGGATTCCCTTTTAAATGCAGGCGTTTGAGTTTACTCAGAAATTTTGCGTTGGCCAAGAATTTCAGTCCTTCATCGCTCACGTTGTTCTGATTGAGGTTCAAATACTGGACGTTTTCCAAAAATGCACATTCGGCCAATTCCTTGACCCCCTGGTCCCCCAAGTTGTTATCATCCAAATCCAGCCAACTGACTTCCCGCATTCTTGGCGTCTGCCATAAGAGCCGTGCCTCTTCGGGGGTAAGGCCCTTGCCGCTGAGCATCAGCTGATTGCCGCGCAACCGTCCCTCAAAAATCGCCTCAACATTTTCAAACCGACAATTCTCGTTCATTATTTTTCCTTATAAAATCGCTCTCCTCCATCGAGGATATGAGTG
>CATMOP010000040.1 GCA_950072225.1 uncultured Nitrospina sp. | reverse complement strand
CCTTATGTCTCGGGAGGGCACAGTGTCCCAATTCTCTACCAATCCGAGCAGGGTCCCCATCGACCGAAACCATGCCCTTCGCTCCTTTTCTAGTTGATCGAGGTGGAGTGGCTCCCCCCGAAAGATCGCCGACGAGTTGAACCGCCGCGGCATTCCCTCTCCCGGGTCAAAATGGCGGCGCTCTGTGAAGCCAAGACGTGGCTGGAGGACCACGGCAATCCTGGGCAGCCGCACTCGCGGCACTGGAATCTTGAACAATGAGATATACCGCGGCATTTACATCTGGAACCGGAGCCAGAGCTTGGAGTTGATCGAACGCCTGCAAAAGCAAATGCCGGAACTTAAAATTGTAGTAGGCGGTCCGGAAGTATCGTTTGAAAAAGAGGGTTCCCTCGCTTATCCGATTATTTCCGGCGAGGGAGAAAAAAAATGGGTGGAGTTTCTCGACTTGACCCGCAAAAACGAGTCTCCATCTGATGAAGTGCTTAAACGCTGGCGAACCTATGGAACCGATCTGCCTGAACTCATCTCCCCTTATTTGAAAGAAGACTTTCCCAAACTTAAAAACCGAATCGTGTATTTTGAAACATCCAGAGGGTGCCCTTACCTTTGCTCGTTCTGTTTATCCGCATTGGATAAAACGGTTCGCTACTTCGATGAAAAAACTGTCCACAAGCAGATTAAAGAACTCATCACCGCCGGGATTGAAAAAATTAAATTCGTGGACCGCACTTTCAACCTCAAGCCCGGGCGCATGAAAAAGCTTATGCAATGGTTATCTCAATTCAAGGGTAACGAATTTCATTTTGAGGTGGTAGGGGATATTTTAACTCCAGAAATCCTGGACTTCTTGGAAACAGTTCCTCCAGGAATGTTTCAATTTGAGATTGGCATTCAAACAACCACTGAATCGGTCCAGGAAACCATCAAAAGAAAACAGAGCAACCAAAAACTTTTTGCGACGATCCAGCGCCTGGTGGAGCAGGACCGCATTCATTTTCACTGCGACCTGATTTTTGGCCTGCCTGGAGAAACCCTGGAACGTATCAAAGAATCTTTCTCTCAGGTGATGGCGCTGAAACCACATGAATTGCAATTAGGATTTCTCAAGTTTCTTCCCGGAGCCCCCATCAACGACCTTGTCGAAAAACACCAATACCGTTATCAGTCCACTCCTCCCTATGAACTGATCTCGCACCAAGATTTATCTGCCGAAGAAGTTCTCTATTTAAAACAATTCGTGGATATTTTCGACCGCTATTACAATTCCAAACGGTTCCGTTTTTCCATCAACACCCTTCTTGAAAAAATGGACCCGGTAGCACTATTCGATTATTTGCTGGAATATCATGATTCCCACGCACTGTTGATGAACCCTGTTTCTCTGGATGAACAGTACCGTATTTTCCGGGATACGTTTTACCCGGTTCCCACTCCAATGGAGCGGGATCTGCTGAAGCTGGACTATCTATATTCGCAAAGATCGTTCCGGCTTCCTGGTATTTTATCCACAAAACCCCCTGCCAAAACATGGAAGAAAGACCGCAAAACACCGATTATTCCCTTCGATCATGAAATTGAGATATCCGGGTCCCAGGCCCTTTTAAAAGAGGCCAAACATCCTGTATACTACGCCATCGCACATTCGCAGAATGGAGACGGCTATTTTCGCCGTCCCACCGTCAATGCAATATCAGAACCGGAAGCGTAATTCCGCTTTCTGATAAAACCCTTGAAACCTCAAGTTGAATAAGGGCATCTCTAAAAATTACTTTCGGCCATGAGCGGCCCTTATAAAATAATGGCCTGCGAGTTGCCTTAAAGAAAATTATCGAATAAATAGAGACCCCCTTAAAATAATGCTGTCAGGTCTCTAACAGGTGAACCAAAAGGAAATAAAGATGACACAAAAATCCCAACCTCTCAACGCCAGAAGCCGAGCTATCACCCAGGGAGACCGGCGAGCGCCCAGCCGCGCCATGCTCAGGGCAATAGGGTTCACAGATGAAGATTTCGAAAAACCCATCATAGGTATCGCCAATGGACAAAGCGAGATCACCCCTTGCAACGCGGGGCTGGGAAAACTCGCCGACATCGCTTCGGTCCAAATCCGAAAAAGTGGCGGCATGCCGCAAATGTTCGGAACCATCACAATCAGTGACGGCATCTCCATGGGGACCGAAGGCATGAAATGTTCCCTGGTCAGCCGGGAAGTAATCGCCGACTCCATCGAAACCGTTTGCCGGGGTGCCAGCATGGACGCAGTCCTTTGCATAGGTGGTTGCGATAAAAATATGCCGGGGGCCATGATAGCCATGGCTCGATTGAATATTCCCGGACTCTTTGTTTATGGCGGCACCATTAAGCCCGGCCACCTGGACGGCAACGATCTGACCGTTGTTAGTGTATTTGAAGCGGTGGGACAATTTGGGGCTGGCACCATTGACCAAAACCAGCTTAACAATATTGAACAAAACGCCTGTCCGGGTTTCGGCTCCTGCGGGGGTATGTTTACCGCCAATACGATGTCCTCCGCCTTTGAAGCGATGGGCATGAGCCTACCCTACAGCTCCACAATGGCCAATGAAGACAAGGATAAAGAAATCAGCACCGGACAAAGCGCGAAAGCCCTTTTAAATATGATCGAGAAAAACATCCTTCCCAGGGATATCATGACAAGGGAGGCCTTTGAAAATGCCATCGCGGTCGTTATGGCTGTAGGCGGCTCTACGAATGCAGTTTTACATCTCCTGGCCATAGCCCACTCCGCCGGAGTTCAGTTGTCCATAGATGATTTTGAAGTAACCCGGAAAAAGGTTCCCGTCTTTTGCGATATGAAACCTTCAGGAAAATATGTTGCCATCGACCTGCACCATGCCGGTGGCATTCCGCAAGTAATGAAAATGATGTTGAACGCCGGACTCCTGCATGGCGACTGCCTGACTGTAACCGGGAAAACTATCGCTGAAAACCTGAAGGATGTCCCCGATCAACCTCGGGAGGATCAGGATGTAATTCTGCCTCTGGACCGGCCAAAATCCGCAGAAGGCCACTTAGTCATTCTCAGAGGCAACCTCTGCCCGGAAGGGGCCGTCGCGAAAGTTTTGGGAGTTAAAACCCAGAACTTCAGCGGTCCGGCCCGTACCTTCAATTCAGAAGAGGAATGCTTGGATGCCATTCTCGACGACCGTATCCAAGAAGGCGATATCGTGGTCATTCGTTTTGAAGGTCCAAAGGGTGGACCGGGAATGCGGGAAATGCTGGCGCCCACCTCTGCCATTGTAGGTAAAGGCCTGGGGGACAAAGTTGCACTCATCACCGATGGTCGATTTTCCGGAGGAACCTATGGAATCGTGGTCGGCCATATCGCACCGGAGGCACAACTGGGCGGAGTGCTGGCTCTCATCAAAGACAACGATACCATTAATATCGATATCGAACGCAATCAGCTAAACGTACAATTATCCGATGAAGAACTTGAACAAAGAAGAAAGGAATTCATCGCCCCAGAAATAAAATATAAAATGGGAGTATTAGCTAAATACGCCAAACTTGTTGGCTCTGCCTGCAAAGGTGCGGTAACCGATTAGCGCCACTAGGCGTGGGGCCAATGTGCAATAGCTTTCGCTGGCGAGCAAGAAGTATAGACGGCTCAATCAGGCCATTGCTATCTGCCTCCGGTGGCTCACCGCCACTCGGCGGGACCCTTCATACTTAATCATGATGCAATATAAAATTTTACCGGGAAATCTTTATCCCGAGGGCAACCGAATAAACCTTTATTACCTGCACAACCTTTTCAAGGTCATTGGTGAGTCCGTTTCCCTGCAGATGAAACAACAGCATAAGGTCAGTGTTCCCATTACTTCCGGGATGTGGGGGGGCACCTATATGGTTGCCCTCGACGATGGGCAAGCCAAAACAAATGTTGTGCGCCTGTATTCCATCGTCAATCTGCCACAGAATAGCCCCCTTGACAGAATAGAAAACTTTGAGTGTTTGATGGAGATCTATCAGCAAACGGTTTGCACTACTTTTAAACGCTATGGGTTGAATCTGGTGGACCCGCGTTGGGGAGAATCTATTCCCTACTCCAACAATGAGCGACCGACCACCGCCCTGCAAATGTGGGACACTGCGGGAAAAGCCAAATTCGTGCGAGCCTTTTTTGTGTGGAATGAAGCCACCTGGGAAGAGTCGATCATCTACGACATGATCCGCAATGTTAAAGTCCTCAAGGAACTTTTGAATATCAACACCCGCCCTGCCAAAAAAGAAAGTTCAGAGTTAAAGTTTCTGCTACAGGATGTGCTCATTACCTACTACACCCTGCACTCCGCCTTGACCCCAGATTTTATCGAACATGCCGAACCCATCATCAAGGAGCTGTTTGAACAGTTTGTTAAGGGAATGCATTCAGAAGAAAAAATTGAAGAGCAATACCACAAGGTTTATTCAAGCGCATTAGTTTACGGGTTTGAAGAAGCCCTGAAAATACCTTATGGCAAAGAGAACCTGGATGTGCGAAAGGTGGAAGACTGGCCGGTGGAAAAAATTAACTACGTCCCGGATGAATTGAAGGAAAAACTTGTTCCCGCCTTGCAAGCCCCCTGGAAGAAATTTCAAACCAACCTTGAAAAAAAATATGGAACAGAAGTAGCAAACCGCTGATGTTTCAGTCTGAATATTGCATGAGAGGTTCTAAATCACCCCAGCTACCCCATTCGGGGCATGCGTGATGTCCTCTTCATTAATCTTCATGCCCCGTGGTATTTTACCTTAACTTTCGTGCCCCGCAGGGGTAGCAAGGGTAAAGGCAAGAGAAGAGGATATAACTCCCTCTTTAAAAAAAGGTTCCCTTGAAGTTCCCACTTCTACGAAGGAGGATTGAGGGGTTAAACATTCTCTGCGAGCAAGACGACAATGGTCAAATATCACTAGCACAGGGTACCGAGCCAACCCCGCGGGCTTGTCATCGCGAACGACTGGAAGGAGCGCGGCGATCCAGACCACTCGCCGGGAAAATAGGTAGCTACGGCTCGTTGAGCCGCCTGTACATTTAAGTCAGTGGCTCTTTTGAACCTGCAGAAGGTAATCCGTGATCTGTTGCAACTGACCTTCATTCACGAACTGTTCGATATCCTGTTTATCGGCATTGTCTTTATTATGGAAATTTTTGAAATCCGTCAAAAACTTTTTTCGATCCCTGCCATTTGAATACCCGTACGCCTGCAGGAGCCGCACTCCTTTATTACCTCCCCTGCCCTTTAAGGAATGGCAGAACAGGCAGTTGTTTTTGAACACTTCAAATCCTTCCCGAGCCTCCGGCGAATGCCTGGCGATTTTTTCCAACGGTGCATAATAGTCATAGAGTCGAACGAATTTCAGTTCGCGAATATTCGCGGTCAGGAACCGCTCCTGAAAGGGCGGGTGCTTTCCATCCGGAACTAAAATAAGGAGAGGATTCAACCAGTCGGGTTTAAAGTTCAAGAATGCCAGCTTTATCTTAGTGGCCAGCCGTAAATCATAGCGGTGGATATCATTGAGAGATAAAATTCCCTGGTAATCGTCAAAACAGTTCAAAAGCACGGCATCCTCGCCGCGTTTCAGTTGATACTCTTTCAATAACCGGGAAAATGAAATCGCCATAAACCGAGTACCCTGCATATGCATGGCCCTATCAAAATATTTGCTGGAAATTTCCCGCGCTCCCAGAGAGTCGAAAAATTCGAGTTTGTGCCCGGTCCAGATTTCCGAGAACATCCGGCCTGAGGAATCGGCATGGGTGATGCGGAAAACCCTCTGCTCGCCCACCTCTACTTTTTCGGGAATGGAACAGCCTGAAACCCAGATCCCAACCAGTATGACCAGAAACTGGTAAATTATTTGTTTCATTGGGGGAAACCCTCTATGATAGGGAGAAGCGATTATCAACCCTCTGATTTTTATCAGGAAAAGGCCTTAAAGCCCCTAATTTAGCATGGAAACCACACCCACTTTAGAAATCAGCCCGGAAAAGATGGATTTCCGCGCTTATTCAATTTCCTGGAACCTCACCAAGCGGTGCAACCTCAATTGCTCCCACTGCTATCTCGATGCGGACTTTCGCGGCGGTCTCAAAACCGATGAACTCAACACCGAAGAATGTTTCCGGGTGATCGACCAGATCGCAGAGGTCAACCCCAACGCGTTTTTGATCCTCACCGGCGGCGAACCGCTTCTTCGACCTGACATTTACGAGATCATCCGTTACGCCGCCGACAGAAAATTCATGGTTGTGCTGGGCACCAACGGCACCATGATCAACCGCGTCAATGCAGAAAAAATAAAAGCCGCAGGAGCCCATGGCGTCGGAATCAGCATCGACTCGATGAATCCGGACAAACATAACAAGTTTCGTGGTGTGGATAAAGCTTGGGAACTTTCCATGGATGCCTTCGATATTCTGAAAGAAGTGGGAGTTGATTTTCTCGTGCAAATGTCGGTTTCGGATATGAACTATAAAGAAATTCCCGAAGTAGTCGAGTTCACCGAAAAAATTGGCGCCATTGCTTTCAATCTGTATTTCCTGGTCTGCACAGGGCGTGGACAGGGCAACACCGATATTTCCAATGCCGCTTATGAAGAAGCCTTGAAAATGCTTTATGAGCAACAAATGAAATACAAAGGCCGGTTGATGATCAATTCCAAATGCGCCCCGCAATATAAAAGGGTAGTTTATGAAAATGATCCCGAATCGGTTTATACCCGCACCTATTCCGGCGGATGCCCGGCGGCCACACATTACAGTCGTATTTCACCGGAAGGCAACCTGACCCCCTGCCCCTTCATCGAAGAGTCGGTGGGCAACCTCAAAACCAGAACCTTCAAAGACCTCTGGGAAAACGCTCCGCTCATGAAGCAATTGCGGGACCGCAAAGGACTCGAAGGCAAATGCGGGACCTGCGAATTCTCTGCAATGTGTTCCGGGTGCCGGGCGCGCGCTTTTGCCGAAACCGGAAATTATATGGCCCCTGATCCATCCTGCGATTACGAACCGGGAAAATACGGCGGCAAGGCCATCACCCTGAAAATCGAAGACACGCTTGGACTGGAAGTCGAGTTTCATACCCGGTGGACGCCGGAAGCCAAACAAAGGCTGGAACGCATCCCCTCATTCGCACGCGGCATGGTGGTAAAAGGCATCGAGAAATTCGCCGCCGAGCGTAACATACTCCTCATTGATGAGGCGGTAGTGAAGAAGTCGCGCGAAGAGATGATCGAGAAACGCGGCGCCATGTTCCCCTTCCTGAAAAAATTCATAAATTCAGAAAAAACCTAATCGTCCGGCCCGCGAGATGAGAGGGTTTGCTCCCTCTTTAAAAAAGAGGGCTCCATTAACGACCCACTAGCAGATCATAATTTGCCACCGGTGGATCACCGGTTCTTGTAGAGATCTCTGACGCGAAAACCACCGCGGTCTTCCTGATCGATGCTTGTTTGGCGGGTGTCTTCCACATCCAGCTTACCGAGAGCTTCCGACACTTCGACCTGGTAGTTTTTGACTTTTCGATAGAGGGGATGGGTGATATCGAGTTTCAGGTTGGTGAGTGCAGCGGTGAAATCGCCTTTGCCATCCGGACTTAACTTACAGACCAGTTCACCGGAGTTGTCATCGCGATAAACATCGAGCACCTCAAGCGGCGTTTTGTTTTTGACCGGGAACCCCATTTCGCGTAGCAGGGTCAACACCGCCCCCCTGCCATAAACACGCAGTGGCAGATGCTTCAAAAGATCAGTCAATAATGACTGTGCGCTCAAAATAGATTCCTTTATCTGAATTAAATATTTTTATGAGTTTTGTCAGCAATACCAAGTTTACGTCAAAATCTTCTTCCCCACTATAAATCATTTGATATTCTGGCACTTCTTCACCACAAACATAATTATTTAAAGCTCTTCATCAAAATATCCGCAAATAATATAATAGGAATCCGACAAAGAAGTTCCAGCCATTTTTTGTTGCGTCCATCCTTATAAGGGCTATAAATTATTACAGACCCGTGAGAAAACTCTCAAACCGTCAAAATTTTGTATTACCTTGACAAAGGCTAATAAATTCATTAAGTTAGGGAAAGAAATCATGAGGGAAACTTGTGCCTTTGAATAAACTTTTCCCGGCGATCAACCTGGTTTTTGTCCTCGCCAGTGCTCTCCTTGTCACCATGTCGGTCAGGACCTGGACTCATCCTCCCTATCCATCCAGGGTGGATGGCTCCTCAGTGGTAGGATCGCCGAAAAACCTGCAGAAATTAGCAGTTAACAAACCGGGGTATAGTGCAGGAACGGTATCTCAGGTGGTGCAAAACAATGTATTTCGCAAAGAGCGGAGGCAATATGTTCCACCACCATCGGCGCGCCCGGCTGCACCACCTAAACCGGCCCTGCCTCCCCCAAATCTGGTTTTGAAGGGGGTTTTAATGCTGGGTGGTACAAAAATTGCTATCTTACAGGGAAAGTATTCCACCCGAGAAGGGGGAAGGATAATACAAAAAAAAGTGAAGAAAAAAGGCTATTCCTTGGGACAAATTGTGGGCGATTTTGAATTGATAGAAATAGAAAAAAACTCGGTCACTTTGGATGATAAAAAAGGGCGAAAAATTCGCTTGCGGTTGACCACCCGCCCGCCGGACAAAGTGATTCACCGGGAAGGGAATTTATTTATCCACAAAAACAAGAAATTTGATCCCAAAAAATTCAAAGCAACTCCAGTTAAGACAAAACCCGTCAAGGAGAGGATTTCTGGGGCAACCAGTCCGCCACCCGGAAGGGTGCCACCCGTGAGGGTACATATTTCAGGAAGATAAACGGCTATGTTGAAAAAAACCGATCCTGTAGAACGCATTCTTCTTAGGCATAAAAAGATCACCGAAAAGGCATTGGAAGAAGTTAAGACCAACAACCTGCATACGGGTAATTATCTGGGCAAAACCCTGGCCGACCACGGTTATATCCACGCGCAAATCCTGTTGGAAACCCTGAGCGCCGAACTGCGCCTGCCGTATATCAAAAAGGGCCAATACCCAAAATCCGGCTTGCCTGTTGAGGGCCTGACCATTACAGAAACTTTTTTACGGGAAAAAATCATTTTTCCGCTTCAACTTAAAGAAGATACCTTGATCGTAGCGGTTTATGATCCGTTCGACCTTTACACGATCGAAGATTTAAAAGTTTCTCTGGAGAAAAACATTCGCATCGTTTTAAGCAGCGAGCAGGACATTCTGGAGTCCATTGAAACCTATTACGGGGGAGAAGGCGGTTCCGCCATGAACCGCATGGTCGGCGATGTCCAGGATGACGACCTGCATGGGCTGGACTCGCTGGATGATAGCACTGAGCATATTCGGGATATGGCTTCCGAGGCCCCGGTCATCAAACTGGTGAACCATATCATTAGCCAGGCCATTGAAGCCCGGGCCAGTGATATTCACCTAGAACCCTTCGAGGAGGACCTGTCTCTTCGCTATCGTATTGACGGCATCCTGCACGCGATGGAACCGCCGCCTAAACGTTTGAGCGCCGCGATCACAACCCGCATCAAGATCATGGCCAAGCTCGATATCTCGGAGCGAAGGTTACCGCAGGATGGACGCATCAAACTTAAAATTCTCGGCAAGGATATCGACATGCGTGTTTCCACACTTCCCACATTGTATGGGGAAAGCGTGGTCATGAGAATTCTGGATCGGGAAAATCTGGTTCTTGACCTGAGCCAGATGGGGTTTCCCGAAAAAGAACTCCGGCAGCTGGAAGCGTTGATCCAAAAACCTTATGGAAAGCTTTTGGTGACAGGTCCCACCGGCAGTGGTAAAACCACCACACTTTACGCCGCCTTGAGCAAGATCAATACGCCCGACAAAAAAATCATCACCATTGAGGACCCGGTCGAGTACGTGTTCGAGGACAATAACTGCATCATCGAGCAGCGCGAAGTCGGGCTCGACACACCATCGTACCAGCACAGCCTCAAGCACGTCATGAGGCAGGATCCCGATGTGATCATGATCGGGGAGATGCGCGACGCCACCAGCTTTCGTGCCGCAATGAGCGCGGCCGACACCGGGCATCTGGTTCTGTCCACCCTGCACACCATCGACGCGCCGCAATCCATCTCACGCGTGCTCGACTTCTTCCCCGGCACCGAGCGCGAGTCCGTGCGCAAGCAGATGGTCGGCACCCTCAAGGCCATCATCGTGCAGCGCATGACCGTGAAAAAAGACGGCACCGTGATCCCCGCCATCGAGATCATGATCAACACCTCCACGATCTCCAAGTTGATCGTCGAGAATCGCCTCGAGAAACTCCACGTCGCCATCGAGACCGGCACCGAGGACGGCATGCAAAACTTCAACCAATCCCTCTTCCAACTGGTCAAGGATGACATCATCACCAAGGAGGAGGCTCTCGAGAAGGCCACCAACGCCCAGGCGCTGGAGATGAATTTCAAGGGCATCTTCCTCTCCGAGGGCAGCCGCATCCTCAACTAACGCCACAACTCTCGCCGGTTGCG
>CATMOP010000039.1 GCA_950072225.1 uncultured Nitrospina sp. | reverse complement strand
TTTCTTTGAGAAGAAGTATTTTTTCATTTTCAAACCACATAGAAAACCGTCTCTTAACCCTAAGATTTTAAAATATTTAAGCCGATAGGCGCTGATAATATTCATTTTGCTCTTTGTTTTGTGTCACCCAAAATATTATGTGACAGGTTTCCCATTTTCCTAACTGTGGAAAATGAGGCAAAACTTTAAGGGAGCTTGGATCGAATCATGCAGGTCGGTATTGAAGAGGTTGGGTTTTCATTATTATGGGCTCTGGGGTTTATTTTATGCTGTTTTTCAGGGTGTTATTGGAAGGATAAGGCCAGGTTCATATTGGTGGCTGGATTGTTGGTTGCCATGCCTTTATATGGATGCGCAGCGGGCCAGGTTATGGTCGCCTCTTATGAAGATGAGAATGCAAATTGCGCCCTACTGGAAAAAGAATTGGGGGTGGCGCAGGCGAGAATGAAAAAACTGGAAGCCACCGATTCCACAGAAAGGGATATTCGAAACTTTCCATTGGGAGTGGGCGGGTTCATCATCCCGCCCCTTGGAATTATAAACGTGGTTTTGCTTTTGACAGATTCTTATGCGGCGGATTACACGGAGGAAAAGACTTTGAAAAATCGTTATAACAATATGGTGATAATCAGTCAGGGACAGGGATGTGGATCGAAATACGCGTTGATTCCTATAGAGGAGGAAAAACAAAGAACCTAATACCTGATAAAGTTGGGCCTGCCAGGCGTTTTACGGAATGGGACAGGATTTTCCCCAAACCTTTCTGGTTTCAGGCGAAGAAGAAGTCGGCGATGATAGCGGGAAAAAATTGCGGCAGTAAATGATAAAATGTCCCCAGCACGGCCAACTGCACGAAACCCAGAGCCCAAATCCATTTCAGAGTGGTATGAGAGACATATTGTTCATGCCGGCCCCATTTTTTAATGACCGCAAAAAAGCTCCCGACATAAATGCAGGTAAATATCAGGGCTAAACCGATAGCTCCGATCCCCCCCCATTTGAACATGGCCCAGAGAATGAATTTCATGGCAAACAAGGCGGTGCAGGAAACAACAGTGAAAAGCAGAAAACAAATCGAAAAATTTTTCATTCTTAGAAGGGGAACCGGTAAGAGCTAATTTTTAAAACATTCAGGAGCATTGTTACAATATGGCGCCATGGCGTTTAAGCAGGTCGGCAATATCCATATTTCCGTTGGCAATAGCAATATGAAGTGGGCTCCGACCGTCTGCTCCCTTCACATTCACGTTAGCTCCGTGAAAAATGAAAAGCTTGATGATCTTCTGTTTGTCCCACCTTGCGGCTTCATGAAGCGGAGTTTGGCCATCGTTATCTGGGTGGTGAATTGGGGCTCCATTGAGAATTAGAAACTTTGTAATACTCAGTTGGCCTTTTTCTGCTGCCCAATGCAAGACCGAGCGGCCCAACCTGTCTTTGGCGCCGATGTCTGCTCCCTTCTTGAGTAATAGTTTGACAAGCTGCGTATTTCCCTGGGCGATAGAGGAGTGTAATGGAGTGTTGCCCCAATCTGAACGATTATTTACGTTTGCCCCTCTTTCGATTAGCGCCCGGCCAACTTTGGTATTGCCCTGATCGGTGGCCAGATGGAGAGGGGTGTAGCCATAACTATCTTTAGCTTCCAGTTCGGCACCCTGGTCAAGGAGCACAGGCATCAGTTTATCCAGGTCTTCCAGTGCTGACACATGTAGAGGAGTCAGGCCTTCATGATCGGGAAGATTGACATCCGCCCCCCGTTTCAGCAATAGACGGACAAAACTGAACCGGTTGTGGAATACAGCTTTGTAAAGTGGTGTGATGCCTCGGTTGTCCTGCATATTGATGTCGAGCCCGATGAGCAAACGTTTGGCCCATTCCAAGTCTCCTTCCTCAATGGCGTTGAGCAATTGTTTGTGGGTCGGGGGCGGAACGGGAACGTCCCTCCGGCCTGCAGAAATTTTCGAGGTCAGATTCAGCGGTTTGGTTAGAGGTGGGGGCATGGAAGCCGGTAAACCGATAGCGGCAGAGCCGAGATCCTCAAAGAGTGCAGGCAGGGGATCTGCGACGAAGGGATTTTTATTGACCCCGGCAAAAGCCAGACCCGTTCCTAACATTACAAGGCATAAAAAATTGGCAAAGCAGATTTTCCATTCATGATCCATAAAATGATTGTGCCACCCATTGCGAAAATAGGCAAACCGCAACCATGCCCGCATGGGGTACTTCGTAGAAGGGGGAGTTTCAATGGACCCCTCTTTCTTAAAGAGGGGTGGGGTGATTTATAACCTGTCATGCAATATGCGGGCTAGTTCTCTATTGTTATAAGCCAAGTTTTTTCTTTAACGTGGTATTCGACAATCGCAATTTTTTATTTTCAGTTTCGAGTTCCTCAGCTCTTTTTTTGCAGGAGGAATAAAGTTCACGGGCTCCTTTCCACATTCTGGCCGAGACTATGTAATTGGTTTTCAATTTATCGGCTGTATTTTTTAATAGCAGTTCGATGAACCGGTCCAGCAGTTCGTGATCCTGTTCGGTAATACCCCAGTCAATTTCCACCACTTCAGCGTCTTTGTCTTCAGGCACATCCACCGTGGCGGTCCGCCCCTGAACATCCACGACCGTTTGCTCGCCAAAACAGGTGACAGGTTTGATATGCGTGAGGATCTTGCCACCGGAGCAAACGCGGGCCTCGCCTTTTAATAACCAGAAAACGGTGTTCTCAATATCTCCCTGATGAATGATGATTTCTTCGGATTCAAAAGTCTTGTAGCGGATATAGGCGTTATTGTCTGGGTCAGCCAACTGGGAGAGTCCTTTTAATATTTCTTCATCTTCCGAAAACACTTCCATAAAAAACGGAACTTGCTGCAAAACAGAAATGGCAACGGGGAATTTTGCCGTCTACTTTTTATTAGACTTCTTTAGTACTGCCATCAAAATTTTGTTATTCACCCAGTCTCTCCCTATTCGTCTGAGTTCATTTTAAAACATTTTATAAAACTTTTACCCTTTTGTTTCTTTTGTGCTGGTGATGGGTTGCCGGTGTGCCAGCATGTGAAAAATGATCCAGGCAGACCCGGCGGCAAAAAGATGTTTGAGGCTGTGCCCACTGATGAAGCCCAATGCTTGAAAAACAGCCGCATCAAAATGTTCCAAGGCTTTTGCTGATGCATAACACAACATGACTCCCCAATAAGCTTTTCCATATGTATAACGCGCGGGAAAAAATAAGAGCAGGAACGGAATGGCGAAAATGGGGGCAAACTGAATCCAGAAGTACAACCTTAAATCCCCCGCTCCGTGAAGTTCCGTCCAATACCACGCGATGACACTGAATAGACCCAGGCCTGCCATTGGAAAAACCAGAAGGTATCCGGCGCGGGCAGAGATCCGGTCGCTGATGAGTTGGCAAAAAATCCCCATAAAGGCCCAGGTCATAGGAAGCCGATCCCAAACCAGCCGTGCGTTATCCGGGTTGAGATGAAACCAGGCGGAGCCGAATCCGGCCAGGAATACACCGGTAAAAAAAGTTGTCGGCGCCGCTTTTTCCCAGGAAAACTCGAAGGCTTTTCCCCTGTCATCTGGAAGGCGAAACAAAAATCGCAGGCCCATAAATCCAACAATGACGAAAGGAAGATTGGAGAATACATCGCCAAAATTAGGGACGCCTAGCCAACTACGGTGATCGGCGAAACGCAACCATTCTGGATTTTGAGGGATCCTGTCCAGCGATACTGCAAATGCAATGGAAAGAATCAGGGCGATAGAAAGAATGATTTTTTGCACGGATTATTCTTTCATCAGTTATTTTTTTATTTTCGGGAAAAGGGCATAAAAGATGAAACTGCCTAAGCTCAATTTAAATATCAGGCTTCCCCAGAATTGCAAGGGCTGGGTTCCTGCGAATATTTTCACTTCTCCCTCTTGAGTACTAAACGATCCCATCTCCCCTGTATAAAGCATTTTAAAACTAGAAAAAATCAATAGCACAGCAAACGCGAAAAACACATAATTGATTGCGTTTTTTCGGAGATTGGGAAAGTGAAGATAGTTCACCATAAAGCCTACAAGGATAAGAATAATAATGCCTACAGTGATGAAGGTGGTTAAATCCGTTTTTTAGGAATTAAGAATGTTTTTGTCACATGACCGGTCAGGGTTCAAGACAGGCCGGGAAGAAGAACTTTTAATGCTTCGGCGATGATCCCTATTGCCAGGCTGCCCAGGAGCAGACCCATAACCTGAGTGATAAATTTGATTCCCGCTTTCCCCAGGATTTTTAAAATCCTGTTCGCGAGTTTTAAAGAGATCCATATTAAAATGCCTATCAGAACAAATTCTACAATAGATATAAGTTTAGCCGACCATAGGGTGAATTCGCTGGATTGAATGATCACGGAACTTATGGCGGCGGGCCCAATGTAAAGAGGAAAAGTCATGGGCATAAAAGCAATATCTGCTTTAACGTCCCCTTCCTCGGAAAATAAATTAGAGATTTTGTTATTTGTAAGCATGGTGAAGGCGATATAGACCAGGAAAATTCCTCCTATCAGTTTGAAAGCCGGAAGTTGAATACCGAAAAAAACCACAATAATTTTTCCGAATAAAAAAGATAGGGTTAATAAAGCTACCGAAGCGCAACAGGTTTTGAGAATTATTGTGTCGTGCTCTTCGTCGGTTTTATTGGCAGTCAGGGAAATGTAAACAGGAAGGTTGCCGATGGGGTCAATGATGGCCAGTAAAATCACAAAAGTTTTTATCAGCTCTGTAATGTCGGTCATTTTTTACATATCTCCTGAAACATATCCCCTTTTTTCCCGATAAGGCCGCTAAGGTTTTCCCGAAAAAAATTTTACTTTTTATTAATGATAAGCTTGATTGCGTGCATTGACAAAATTATATTTCGGTCTAAATTATATTTGTTAATGAATTTGTCCCCGCAGTTTCCCTTGCAGAAAATATTTTTTATGCCCTCATTTGTTTATAGTTGTGAAAAATGCTCCACCGAGCTGAGGTTCTTAGTGTCCACTGCTTTTGAGGGCCAATTATGTGTTCATTGCCCCAAATGTAATGAAGTAAGAAAGTTTAAACTGGAACGAGAAGGGAATGTGGGTAAGGACTGGTGTTCAAGTGTGTTGATTAAAAACAAAAGACGGAGGGATGAGGATAGCCTCTACAAATCAACCGTGCGAGAGCAGGTTCTTGCCAGTTGAGAAAAACCCTCAGTCAGCATTGGTAGTGGGGTCATAACTGCCCAGACCAAACAGGTTCATGTAATACGAAAATGTATTTTTAACCGTGATAATACCAACCACCTTGCCCTGATCGGTGACAGTTATATGTCGGGTATTTTTGTCAGTCATGTGTTCTGAAGCTTCAAGAATATGGTTATTGATATCCAGGGTATAAAGAGGTTGGCTCATGACCTCGGATACGGGAGTGGATAACGGGAGCCCGCCTCCAACCACCTTTCATGTAAAATCTCTTTCCGTAACGATTCCCACATGGTCGCCATTTTCAGTTGTGAGAATGGCACTGGCATTTTCTGTGTCCATTAAATGCGCGGCCTCTTGGACGCTCGCTTTCACATCGATGCTGATGACGGGGGTGGTCATGAAATCCCCCAACTTTTCTTTTGGGTGTTCAGATTGCGGTAGTTCTGTCATGACATTCTCCTGTAGAAAAACTTTTTTTAGGTAAAAATTTTGGAAAATATAGATTCAGGATATAAAGGCCGATCAAATTGATTATTTGTAAAATTATTTAAAGGAGCCATAAAAAATTAAAAACTTTGCAATTTGGACGGGTCCCTTTTCATCGCCAATCTTTTATATTCCATTTTATCCTTTTTTGAGGTGAGTGCGCCAATTTTTATATATCCATGCCCATGTCAGGAAAATTCCCGCCCAACCCAGGCCAAACATTATTTTTGAGAGAGTTTGGTCAACGGCCCATAAATCAAAGCGGTTGAATAGATTGCGCCAGTCGTGCGCCTCCAGGTCCAATCCCCCGATCAGAGGAAGTTTTAAGAAGCGGGCATCTGCCATATAAATACTCACATCAATAAAATTGCCAAAGAACCAAAGCAGGGCGAAGGCTGCTCCCGTCCGATCTCTTTGATAAAAAAAATACCGTGCAGTAAAAACAGAAGCGAAAGAAAAATGAACGCGGGGGTCGAAACCGATTTCCAAGGCTGGGTTAAAAAAAGGAAAAAGAACCCGTATTTTTTCAGCAGGATTTTTTTCTTCGATTTCAATATTGTTTTCATTACTTTGGGCAGCGATTATATCCTGTTCCAATCGATCCAAATAGGCTTGGTATTTGGCAAAGATCACCCCACAGCGAACGCAATTTTTAGAGTCGGGTTGATCAAACTGGCATTTAGGGCAAATCATTGTATGCTTGTAGAAAAGGTAAAAGGCAGAACTCCGCTATTAATACCAAGGATTACCCCCTTTCACCGGCTGGGTTAAAAAAAAACTGGCTTTTTATAAGCACCTGTTTTATAATGGGCAATACTTTAAGCGATTTAGCCGTCTAGAGAATGACAGGTGTATTGCCAAGAATGGTAATGTTTTTGACTGAGTAGCCTCCCGAATCATCGGTTGTCTGATTTTTCTCCCCCGTTTTCTCATTTAAGCTCAAATCCTCTTTTATCAATTATAGTTCAAGTTCTCAAACATAGGTTTTGAGCGTGATCTAATGTGCTGGCTGATGGCTCATACTGAGTCCGCCAGCCACCAAAAGGAAAAAATATGTTAATGCAATCTTCAACCGTGGGCTTTGATGCCCTCAACCTTATTGATCCTATTTGCCGCGCTGTTCGTGGTGAGAAGTACGCCACTCCCACGCCGATTCAGCAGAAGGCCATTCCGCATCTTTTGCAGGGCCAGGATCTTTTAGGGTGTGCACAAACCGGGACAGGAAAAACAGCGGCCTTTGCCTTGCCTATATTGCATCTCTTGTCAGAGAGGCGTCAAGCTTCCGGGTCCAGAAGCCCACGTGCGTTGGTGCTTACACCCACCCGGGAACTGGCTTTGCAAATCAGTGACAGTTTTCGCGTTTATGGTCGGCACCTGAATTTAAAACAGGCACTGGTGTTTGGCGGGGTGAGCCCGAAATCGCAAATCAGCGCCTTAAAACGGGGGGTAGATATTTTGATAGCCACTCCGGGCAGGCTGATCGACTTGTATCAGCAGAGACATCTCCGTTTGGATAAAATAGAGGTGCTTGTTCTCGATGAGGCAGATCGCATGTTGGATATGGGTTTCCTGCCTGACATCAAGAAAATTTACGCGATGACACCCAAAAACCGCCAGTCCATGTTGTTTTCTGCCACGCTTCCTGATGATATCCTGCGCTTGACCAAGAATTTTCTCAACGACCCGGTTCGGGTTTCTGTGAATCCCTCGGCCAGTACCGTGGACAAAGTAGATCAGCGGGTTTTGTTTGTGGATCGGGAAAACAAAGGAGCTTTACTGGAATCTGTTCTTCAAGACGAGAGCATCGAAAAAGCTCTGGTATTCGCCCGCACCAAGCATGGGGCGAACCGCATTGTCAAGAATCTGAGCCGAGCCCGGATCAAGGCGGATGCGATACATGGTAATAAATCCCAATCGGCGCGTATGGAAGCGTTGGAAAGGTTTCGTGCCGGAAAAGTCCGGGTGCTGGTGGCTACCGATATTGCATCGCGAGGTTTGGATGTTGAGGGAATCACCCATGTCATCAATTATGAGCTTCCTAATGAGGCCGAAAGTTATGTTCACCGCGTGGGAAGAACAGCACGGGCGGGGGCGTTCGGCGTTGCCCTTTCTTTCTGCGATGCCGGGGAAAAGGGTTATCTGCGTCAGATTGAGAAAACCATTAACAGGACTGTGAACGTGGTGGATGACCACCCCTACCATTCGGAGTCTATTGCTTCTAAACGAGCAAGTGGAAATAGTAAAGCCGGAAGAAAATTTTCATCCCGGCGTTATGGCAATCACACCGCGTCCCGGCCTTCCGGGAAACCGGGAAAAAACCAGTTTCGAAAAAAACACTTTTCATCAAAACCCGGAAAAAGAACCCGGTTTAAAAGTCGTTCTCCCAGATCGGCAGTGAATGCCTGAATAATATCCTGTACAAATTTAGGGAGACTCTAATAATCAAAACTTCCAATTATTAGAGCCTCCCGGTAAAATTTATTTCCTGCCCGCGAAAAGTCTTTCCGCTTGATGAATTTCCCCTTCCAGTCTCCACTAGGTGTGGGGCCAGTTGCTGTGATATCTCACCTTAGTTTTTACCTTTGCCGGGCATGAAGGTTAATGAAAAGGACATCACGCAGGCCTCGGAGGAGTAGGAGCGAGCTGGCCGCTTTTCGGGCAACTCGTTGAATCTTACAGGAAAAAAAATTTTCTGAAGAAGTCCATGAGAACGATTAGAATAAAGGGAGGAAATTTAACAATAATCCTACACCAATATTTTTATGATCGATATAGCTAAACCAAAAATTCTTATGGTTGACGATACTCCTGCCAACATCGATGTGTTGCGACACATCCTTGGTCATGAAGGTTTTGAAATTTCTGTTTCCATGAGAGGCGAAGCTGCGTTAGCCCTGATAAAAAAAACCGGCCGGACTTGATTTTGCTGGATGTGATGATGCCGGGAATTGACGGATTTGAAACCTGTAAAAGATTAAAAATCGACCCGGACACTAGAGATATTCCGGTCATCTTTGTGACCGCCAAAACTGAATTGGAGGATATTGTTCGTGGTTTCGAAATAGGTGGAGTGGACTACATTGTTAAGCCGTTTAAGAGGGAAGAGGTTTTGAGTCGGGTTAAAACGCATCTGAAAATAGAACGGTTGATGCAAGATAAAGAATGCCTGAATAAGAAACTGCAGCATCAAAATGATGAGCTGATCGAGAGTCAAAACCAATATCGGATCATTCTTGAGAAATCTTCCGATGGGGTATTCCATTTGGATGCCGAAGGGAGGTTAATAAGCAGTAATACAAAGTTTCATTCTGCTTTGAAACTTGGTACAGAAGGGATTGTCGTTAGATCCATCATGGATATTGTTATCTCGGAAGATCCATCAGGTATTTTTCCGAAAATAGTGACCCGCAGATTTGGAGACCGGGCCACTTCAAATTTGGCGGTTCAATTTTGTGTTAACAAAAGTTCCTCTATTTTGTAGGATCGAAAAATTCATACTCTGTTGCTGGATTCATACGGCATCTGGAATTTGCCCAACAATAAATTATATGAAAAAGGAAAAGAGAACAAGTATCTAGGGACAATCTGTATTGTGAAAATCCCATCGTGAAAACTAGTTTTGCTAAAGTTTTGTTTTTTCTTTCACTTCCAGCAGGTAATGGATTATGTTTAAATTCATGGTTTGGTTTTCAGCCATTGTCACCATTGGTTTTATAGTGTTGATGGTATTTGATTACGGTTAACCGCCATAATGGGTAAGTGGGTTTATTAAAGCTGAGTGGGCCCATGAAGTTTTCGCGTTCTTCAGTCAAAGCGTTTCTGATTTTTCCAATGCATGTGATGGGGGTCATCCCCGCGTTCCTGGTCTGGTGTTCGCGGCCCGGAGGAGTGCTGGAGAGTTTCCCGTATAGTTTTAGTAATATAAGATCCTTGGCGGGAATGTTATTGGTCACGGTAGGAGCAGGGTTATGCTGGAAAACGGTTTCCCTGTTCACCGAGTATGGTGAAGGAACCCCGGCCCCGTTTGATCCGCCCAGGAAACTCGTGATCCAAGGGCCATATATTCATATGCGCAACCCTATGATGGTTGCAGTCTGCCTGGTTTTGTCGGGAGAGGCCCTGCTTTTTGCTTCAGCTCTCTTAGGGTTATGGTTTCTGCTTTTTTTCGGGTTGTGCCTGGTTCTCATTCCACTTTGGGAAGAACCTGATCTGGAAAACAGATTCGGCGAATCTTACCGGGAATACAAACAGAAAGTCCCCCGCTGGCCGGCGTAGCCACTGGGCGTGGGGCCAGTGCACGTGATATTTCACCTTAGCTTTCGTGCTCCGAAGGGGTAATAACTATTTGTGACTGGCAAAGAGCTGGCTCGGCTCAGCGAGCCTCTGCTATCGGCGTCTTGCCGAGCTTTTTGATCTTCATGAAAAAAACCGCATTATTTTGCCGTTTGGTATACGCCTGTGCTCTGGTGTTATTTTTTTCAACCCTCAGTCTGGCACAAGCCGAGGAAACTATACCGGCACCGGACTTCACCCTCAAATCCCTCAATGGAGAGGAAGTCAGCCTCAACCAGCACAGGGGGAAATACGTTCTGGTAAATTTCTGGGCTACCTGGTGTGGTCCCTGTAAAATGGAAATGGCCTCACTGGAAACCTTATATCAGCGTTTTAAATCCAGAAAATTTTCCCTGCTTGCAATTTCCAACGATATGTTCGGGGCAAAGATTGTAAAACCTTTTGTCAAAGCCCATCGTCTTTCCTTCCCCATCCTTCTAGACCAGCAATTGCAGGCCAGTAATAAATTTGGGGTGGTCAGCCTTCCCACCACTTTTATGATTGACCCGGAAGGAAATATCATTGGTGAGCTGAAAGGAGCAGAAGACTGGGCT
>CATMOP010000038.1 GCA_950072225.1 uncultured Nitrospina sp. | reverse complement strand
AATGGATACTTCCAAGCCACTACGTTGCAGAATATGGCCCAGAATTTCCAAATTCGCAGGGGTATCATCCACAATGAGAATTTTCATCCCGGAAATCAGTTCTTTTTCAAATTCAACCGCCTTCCTGTTTTTTCGATTGGGGATTATTTTAGAATGAGGTTCCTTCCATTTATACGGGTTTTACGCCATTTTTTAACCCCTCTTTATCCGTAAACACTTTATAAGCCTGCATGGTGAAACGCTCTTGCTTTTTATTTCAACCACAAGATTGGTACAGGTTTTGCTCTATTAACCGATAAGACAAATAGTGATGGATTTTTGACAGGAGAGAAATCATGGAAGATTTGACACAAACTCAGGAACCAACCGAAACCCCGCTTCAACCTGAGGCTCATTCATCTTCAGAATCTAATTTTGAAGAAGCGTTGAGAAGGCAAAATATCAGTACTATGTTTGAAATTTATGGTGAAGAGTATGCGGCAAAGATTAGTATGCTGATGCGGTAAAAATCCACCGTACTGATCAAATTTATGGATTGAGCCTTCCCGGCGACTAAATCTTTACCGAAGAGACGAGAGAGGTTCCCCGTTCCGGTTATGTTTGGTTTTGCTGGATTGCTCAGACCGTCGATACCATTTCGCCGCCTCGTCCAGGTCTTCCTCGACCCCATTTCCGTTGACATACATCCAACCCAAGTTTCCCTGGGCCATAGCGTGGCCTTGGTCCGCCGCAAACCGATAGAGCCGGACCGCCTTTTCAGGATCTTTTTCAACTCCATCCCCATCTTCGTACATCATCCCCAGACGGAACTGGGCTTCAGCATCCCCTCGTTTTGCGGCCAACCGGAACCAACTGGCAGCCTTGGAATAACTTTGACGAACGCCCCTTCCTTCGATATAAAACACACCCAGATTAAACTGCGCGATGACATTACCCTGTCCTGCCGAGAGCTGATACCATTTGACGGCTTCATTATAATTTCGCTTAACCCCAATGCCTCGGCTATACATATAGCCAAGATTAAACTGGGCGGTTTCGTTACCCTGCCTGGCCGCAAGTTTGTACCACTTGGCAGCCTTCTTGAAGTTTTTGGCAACACCCTTCCCCTTTTCAAATAAGGTCCCGAGCTTCAACTGGGCCAACTCATTCCCATTTTCTGCCGCACGCTTGTACCATTTGACCACTTTTTTGAAATCCTGAGTAACCCGTTCTCCGGACTCATACAACTGGCCAAGGTTGAATTGAGCCTGAGCGTTGTTTTGCTTTGCCGCCAAACGGTACCATTTGATCGCCCTTTTATAATCCGGTGTCACCCCCTCCCCCATGTCATACATCAGACCCAGATTAAATTGGGCAGCAGGGTTGCCCTGCTTGGCAGCCCGGATATACCACATGACAGTCCTTTTAAAACTTTGCCTGACTCCTTTTCCCTTGCTATAAAGCCACCCAAGATTAAACTGAGCTGAGGAAATTCCCTGCCTGGCCGCAAGTTTGTACCATTTCACAGCCATTTTATAATTGCGTTTGACCCCTTCCCCCTTGTCATACATCAGCCCGAGGTTAAATTGGGCCAGGGCGTTACCTCTTTTTGCCAAAGGTTCCCATACCTCGAAAGCCCTGGCAAAGTCCCCCCGGTTGGCAGCATCCATACCTACCTGAAAGTCATCTGCAAACACCGGCACAGCAAACAGAGCCAATATGAGAAATATGAGGGCTATCAAAGATTTCTTCATTTGCCATACCGAAGGGAAAGTTCTTGGATTCCTATTGGGATTATTTGCATTTTCATAGTATTATTTCGGCTTTATTTGGGAAAACCATGAAAGAAAAAGAAAAGCAGGAGAAACGAAGAGAAAACCCCATTTTCACAATTTGGGTCCATACTGGCTATGCGGTCCTGGTCCTGTCCGTGATTGGCTGGATGGTCTATATGGAGTTTTTTATGTAGCCTCCAATCTAACCAGCGGGCCAGTGTTGAAAAGTACTGAAATTTTGAGAGTTTGATCTAGAAGACATCTTGTAAGATACCCATTAAAGCAAGTTAGAAATCAGGGTCCAGTTTGCTTTTATAATTAGTTCCCAAGAAAATCCTGTTAAAATAAAAAATCTATAAATATTTTATACTTTTGACAAAAACATTCAAACCAAAATATAAATCATGGCCAGCGAAGAGCATCTAAAACTCATCAAACAAGGGATCGACATCTGGAATGCCTGGAGAGAAAAGAACCCTGAAATAAACCCGGATTTATCCCAAGCAGATTTAAGAGGAGCCAAACTACAAAAAATTGATCTTGGTAACAGCAACCTCAAGGGCTGCAAACTTCAATTTTCAAATTTCACAGGAGCCAACCTGGAGGGGGCAAATCTGACCCAAGCCAAACTACAGGAAACCTGTCTGCAAAGCGCCCGCATGAAAAACTGTAATCTATCCGGAGCAGGGATGCTGGAAACCAACCTTCAATATACCGATCTTGAAAATGCCAATCTTGAAGGAGCCCAATTTAATGAAGACACCCTGCTGAATCAAACCAACCTTAAAGGAGCCATTCTTACGTCAGCAACCGGCCTCACTTCCACCCAGTTACGCCAAACCTTCACAGATAAGCAAACCCGGTTGCCCGATTATCTGGAAGAGGAAATGGATGACGACTTCCTCCTGCAATTCTGAATATCCGCAAACCAATTTTAGCAGGTTTATCGGTAATGCCCCATTGATTAATCATCAAAAATGGTTATTCTATGGGCGTTACACTTATGAAAGGGTTTGAAAGTGCGAGAGATCGTTTAACAATATCACCTTATTGTTTCACCATCTGGTTAGGGATGCTTGTTCGCGTTATAATCAGAAAACCCCGCCCATACCTTCCCCGGAATATATTCAGGAACTGCAGGCCCGTGGGTGGGAGGGAAACGTTCGTGAACTCCGGAATGAAGCCGATAAATTTGTCCTCGGTCTTCCGGAGTCCAGCCCTACAAACACAAAAAATGGTGTCCAGCTTTCTATCCAACAAGCGCTTAAGAATCCTCCAAGTGGACTGAACAACCAGCTGGCCGCAGTAGAAAAAAACCTGATTGCCCAAGAGTTGACCCGAAATAAGGGTGATATAAAAAGAACCTATACCAACCTGGGTCTATCCCGGCAAACCCTTTACAACCGCCTCAAGGCCCTGGGACTTAAACGAAAATATTTTATATAATCGTATTCGATTTGAGGATATCTGCAACCTAATCGAACTTCAGCAAGTTCATGAGGAGGGATGAGGCATCCTCCTCCCGAAACCCTGGATGTTCCTTCCTGATTAAAAATTTTATTTTATAAGAAACTACAAAAGGGTGTAGTTTCAGGAAAATTATAATTTGCGAATGGACTCCACTATGGCTGAGGTAGAACGAGAACTGATAAATTTTTGCTGGTCATATCCCTTGACCATTTCCCAGGCCCGGTCAGGATATGTTTCAATCAGGGGAAGGGCCACATCATCCAGCATCCATTGCCCGTGACGGATGTCTTCCCGAATATGAAGATCCCAATAGCTGACACTCTTCTCACCCATCCCAAGGCGTTCACCAGCCATCTTCATGTTTTGAAAAGCGGCGGGCACAGAAACTTCCGTATATAACAAACCACCGACATAACGTAAAAAGTGTTTCTTACGCTCGGAAAGGAAAAAACAATGGTTGGTATTGGCCAGCACTTCCCACGGCACCAGGTCAAAATAAGCTTCCGGCCTGGCATCCATATCACATTCTTCCAGCATGATTGCAAAATGAGTGGAATGTTTTCGCGAAAGTTTTCCACTGCCATATTCTTCCCATAAAATCCGGGTCAGCATCGTTTGCACTTCGTTTCCGACACCCCCCAGCATACGGGAAAGCTGGCTGGCTTCTACCAGGCCATCCAAAGAAGTAATGGCAAGCAACAGCTGGTACCCGGCTTTTGAAATTTCATTGCGGATGAATAATCCGTCCGGGGAAGGCTCGGGTTGCAGGTCTTCTTCCACACGATGGTGGAGGGCCTTGATTACTTGGAGATCGCCGGAATTGCTCTGGACACTATTTCCCTCCTCCCAATCCTGCCAGGCATTTTCAATTTTCAACCGTAGCGAAAACAGAAAACTGGAATCTTCATTGACATAATTTTCCAACCCGTCATACCAAAATAGCTTTAAACGGTTGATGCGGTAAAGGATCCTTTGCAAAAACAAATGGGCCTGGGGACACTCATTTTCAAATGCCTCCGCCAAAGACGCTTCCAGTTCCGCTGTAAAACCCGGATTTTCAGCAATGACCTGGTCCAGCTTTTCCAAACCCACCAGTCTTATGAACTCGTCCTCCAACTCCTGATAGGAAAAATCAAGGGATGGTAAATCTGTTGGCGAATTAAAACGCATGACGTCCAGAATAAAAGGTTGGAATTAGGGCCGGTTTATTTCACTGCAAACCAAAACCCGATAAATATGATGTAAAAAGCAGTTAAGAAAAGTACTATAACAAACACCATTAACAGGGTCAAATCCACTTGGTGTTAAATAGGAGACACACTTGTTTGAAACAAAAGTTCTACATACTGAACCGGCATCATTTTCTCACGAAGAACAGTTTGCAAACACGGTTCACAAGGGCCTTTCCTTTGATAAAAAACGTTTACCATCCTGGTTGATCTTTGATAACGCGGGAAGTGAAATTTTCAAGGAAATAACAGAACTCACAGAGTATCTTCCCGCCGCATGCGAATTTGAAATCATTCGCAATTACAAAAACAACATTGCAGAGCTCATCACCGGCGACATATTCAACCTTATCGAACTGGGCTCAGGCGATGGGTGCAAGACCCGGATTCTTATTGAGCATTTGCTAGATAGAAAATTCAGTTTTCACTACTTTCCCATTGACATTTCCAGCGGAGCCGTTAAAAACCTGGCTCGATCTCTGGAAATCGATCATCAAGATACTTCCCTGAAGGTCACCGGATTAATCGGAGATTATTTTGAAGGGCTCAACACCATAGTCCAGGGTAGCCCGAAACCAAACCTGGTACTCTTTCTCGGAGTTACTCTGAATAATATGGACCCGGCTGCCGCCCGGATTTTTCTTGAAAATTTAAGCAAGTCCCTGGGGCCAAAAGATTATTTACTGATTGGTTTTGACCTCATGAAAAGCCCGAAACTACTTTATTCCGCCTACAATCATCCGCTTTTTGAAAAATTTAATTTGCATCTTCTGGACCGCATTAACCAAGTACTCGGCGCAGATTTTAATAAAAAATATTTTGTGCAAGAGGGTCAGTACAATCCAATTACCCGCGCTGTGGAAAGTTATCTATACAGCACACGAAACCAGACCGTACACATCAATGCTTTAAACAAAGACTACCACTTCAAAACATGGGAAGCTCTGCAGACGGAGCAATCTTTTAAATATACGCTTGAAGAAATAGAAAATCTGGCATTTGAAAACGGATTTAAAGTCGTGGAGCACTTATTTGACTCACAAAAATATTTTGTGGATTCTATCTGGAAGGTAGCCGAATAAAACGGTCTTACTCGCCGTGCACAAACAACATGCAAACTCTATGAAACAGTTTTTATTGGAAGGAAGGGTGCTACCTGTCAGGCCACTATTCTTTTCAGAACATTCAGCGTCAAGCAGGTTCGGGTCGAATTTTTTTCCTTGGAAAAGCATATCTCATAGGATCCTACCTTGGAAAAATTGAGATCAAAGGATTGCCCGGAATGGAATTCGGATACAGAAAGGATCTCTTTGGGTAAAGGCGGTTTGGTTACGGTCAAATCATACAAGTTTGCATGAAAGGTGTACACTTTAAGGGGGACATTTTGATAAACCTTCAACGGATTTGATCCCTGGCCCGAAAGGTTCAAAGACATTACTCGGGGTCCTGCCTGCACCACACAAACATTAAACAGCAGCAGAAAACAAAAAACGATAACACGCATATTTCGACCTCTCCATTAAAACAACCCCAACAAGTATAACTAGAGAGGGAAACTACGAATATCAGCGATGCTCTCGGCTTGACGTGCCCTTGCTAGTTCCCCCCCACGGGAGTGGGGTTCAGTTTTTCCAATTCGTATTTTTCGATCAGGCCTTCCAATTGTTTGTTGAACGCTTTTGACTGGGTGATCTCCCGGCCCCATTCACTGCCAATCACCCCCGCTTCGCGGCTGATCTGAGGCATCTTTTCTTTCCACTCATCCCAAAATGGAGTCTCGAACATAGTGATGAGTTTTTTTACCGTCTCGTGTGACATATGTTTATCATAAACCGGAATCACCCGGTCTATCAAATCATCCATTTCCTTCTTTCCGATCAATTGATTGAATTCTCCCCAGAACGCATCAGGAACTTTGGGGAAAGGCGCAGTCACCATCATTGAGACATTGTTTAGGAGAGATTCCTGCATATAGCTCAGCCGGTCCAGGATGCCGGATACTTCCAATAATTTTTTAATATCTCTTTCTTTTTCTGTTTCAGAATAAACCGGATGGGCGGCACCCCATAGCAAGGCAAGCAAAAATACGCTTGTTATTTTCATCTTGTCAAATAAACCCATTCATTCCTGGACAGAAAATTGTTCAGATCTTTCTTAATGCGGAAATAGCGGCAAGAGAACCGGCATGGGGCAACTCAAAATCCTTGCCGGTAAAACTTTCATTTTTGTTTTTGATCACAACTTGCCACATTTGATCCTCTACCAGATAACTGACATCAAAACCCATATCCAGGTTTACAAAATGGGCAGCCACATGGTCGAAAAAAGCATTATGGTCGGTCGAGAACTTGGGAATAGTAACGGTCGGATTTTTGCTGATTTCTTCTAAATGCATCTTTACGGTCAACTCACTCCCTGACCAGTGTTTCCAGCCCATATGCAAAGCCAAAAGCAAGTCCAGTTCTGGCCCTGAATTTTTTGGTATAAGTAGTTTTTTAAAATCATCTTCGGATATTTTTCCCCCCGTTCCAAATTTTCAATCACAGACTAGCACGGACATGTACCGCTGGCACCTGATTTTTTGGACTTCGCACCTTGACGAAACCCTAAACAGCAATTAGCCTAGGTCCCTTGAATCAATTTTTTCTCTATTAGGGCCTCTCTATGAGCTCAGAAAAATCCAGAGCGGAAAACTCAAAAAAAGCCCTGCAAAAAGCAGACTTTACAGGAGCTGATTTAAAGGAAGCGGATCTGAGTTCAGGGGTTCTGATTGAAGCGTGTTTAAAAAATGCGGACCTTACCGAGGCCGACCTCAGTGAAGCCGATATCAGTTCTGCCAACTTTGAGGGAGCCCGGCTCCACCGAACCCTTCTATACCGGTCTCGTGGCCGAAACACTAACTTCTCACGAGCTATCCTGACTCAGGCCAATTTGGTTGAGGCTAATTTGGTTTCTGCTGACTTTAGCCATGCTAACCTGAGCGAGTCGGATATGGAAGGAGCAGATTTGAAAAACGCCAAATTTAAAAACGCTGACCTCAGCGACACCAATATGACAGGAATTTTTTTATCCAACGCGGATCTTTCTGGTGCCAATTTTTCTAACTCTGACCTCATTGCCGCTGATCTGTCAGACTCCGACCTCACCGGCGCCAATTTCGAAAATGCTTATTTGAACCACGCTGATCTTTCAGGAGCAAACCTCCAGAAAGCTAGAAATCTCACCCCGGACCAAATAGAAACCACATTCATCAATAGGGAAACCCTTTTCCCCGATACCATACCCATCGTATGGATTTCAGATACGAAATACGAGTTCGGAAGCAAATAGGGTCACTTGTCTTTTATTCTCTCCCACACTTCCTGAGCCCGCTCGAATTGCTTGAGGTCGTCGATTTCGGCCCAATCCAATCCATCCATCCTTAAATAATAAAGCGGATGCTGGCTTGCGATCTGAACGAGGCAATCCATGTCATAACTAAGATTAGGGGTTGTGCCAAACAAGGGCTCGGCAGCTTGCTTTAACCGGTTATACAGATGTTTTGAAATTTTGGCGATCCCAATATACTCCCCGACAGGATCCTTGATTTGATCCGGGTTTTTTGAGATCCGGGCCACGCGGTTTTCATCGGCTTCCACATAAACCTCATCCCCCGCATTCGTTGTTCCCGACAATAAAAGGCAATCGCTGTAAGGAACATTTAAAATACTGGTGATCGCTCCTGGATCAAAAATCAAATCCGATTCCAACAGAATGAAATCCGCATCGACAAAATCTCGGGCACAGCAGAGGGAGTACATGGTGCCGGTGTCCGTAAATTTTGTATTTTCAACGGTTCTGATTTCAGAATATGTTTCCTTCAAGTTCTCATAATATTCGCCCTTATGACCGGTAACGATCATGATTTCCCGGATTCCACACGAGATCAAAGCTCTTAATGAATGTTCAATGATGGGACTTCCTCCAAGACGGATAAAACCTTTAGGAATTTCCTCGCTCATCTCTTTCATTCTCAACCCCATTCCTGCGGCGAGGATGACAGCCTTAGTGATAACTTGACTCATATGATTTTATTTTAGGGTATCAAGCCGATTTTTAGATTGGGTTCCTGACCGGATTCCAAATAGGTAATCGCCCGGTCCAATTGCATATGACTGCCAAAAAGAACAAGAATATCCCCGGACAGGACAGCAAATTCTACCCCTGGGTTGGGGTGGGGTTTGTTTTTTCGCACCACAGCGATGACAACAGCTCCGGTTCGCTCGGTAACATTCATGTCCCCCAGCATTTTTTCACGCGCCCAGCTGTTTTCCAAGACCAGATACGACTCGGTGAGGGTGGCCGTGAGATAGGTGGAAAACTTTTTCAGGCTCTCGGTGTTTAAAGACAACCCCCGGAACATACTATACCCTTCCAGTCGGATCAACTCTACCTGCTGCTCAATGATGTTATTGGGAATACGGTAGTCGCGCAACACCCGTGAAAAGATTTCTATGGAGGTTTCAAATTCTTCCGGGATGACTTCATCCGCCCCGGCAGTTTTAAGTTCCTCAACCTGGGCGGTCAGCCTGGTTCGCACCATGATCTTGACTTGAGGATTCATTTTTCGCGCAAGACGCACAGCTTTTTCCGTAACCGCATAATCCGGGATCGAAAATACGATCATGCGTGCCTCCCGCAAACCCACCCGGCTTAAAGTTTCTTCCTGAGCGCAATCGCCATAATGAGTATTGATCCCTTCCGTCAAAGCGCGCTTCACCTGCTCGCCATCCAGATCCAGAACCAGGAAAGGAATCTGCGTTTCGAGAAGCACTTGGGCAAGTGTTCTGCCCCCAAGGCTGTACCCCACTATGATGACATGGCCTTTAAGTGCCTGTTTCTGGCTCGAGTCGGTTTCTTCAGGTTTCCACTTGGAAAATATTCTGATGGAAAGCGCCGTGGATGCCTGGATCAACAGGGGCGCAAAAAGCATGGAAAGAATCGAAACAATAAGCAAAACCTGGTATTGATGGGAATCGAACAACCCCTGGTCCAATGCCATCGCAGAAAGGATCAAGGAAAACTCTCCCACTTGCGCCAATCGCATCCCCACCACAAAAGAAATCCGCAAAGGCACCTTAACGAGCAAACAGGCCAGCCCTGCCAGCCCTCCTTTAACCAGAACCACCAAGGCAGAAAGTGCCAGGCAGACCCAAACTGAGTCCACAAACACCTGCGTTTGCAAAAGCATGCCTACCGAAATAAAGAAGATACTACTGAAATAATCACGCAGTGGAAGGATATCGAGAATAATCTGGTGATTGTACTCAGACTCCGAAATAATCATTCCGGCAATCAAGGCTCCCATAGCAAGGGTCAAACCCATTTTCTGCGATGCCCATCCGGTAGCAAGAATGATAAAAAACACGGATAACGTAAGGTGTTCCTTATTGCCAACACGCGCAACCCATACCAAAGCTTTTGGAACGATCAACCGGGATAGAAAAAAAATCGCGACCACTGCTGTTAGCGATTTGACCATTGCGAATACAAAATCAGCGGCGGAGGTGACTCCTGACTGCGCAAGAAGAGGCAGAAGAAGCATGATGGGAACCACACATAAATCCTGGAAAAGGAGGGTGCCGATACAAAGTTTTCCGTGCAAGGTATCAATTTCGGCGCGGTCAGTAATCATTTTCATGACGATCGCCGTACTACTCAAAGCAATGATCAGCCCCAAAGCAATACTCTGGTTTTGCTGAAACCCCATCTCGCTGAAAACGAACCAGACAAAAGCCGTTGTTAAACTCAGTTGCAAACCGCCGACACCCAAAACCGAAGCCAAATTTTTGAGCAGGCGTCCAAGAGAAAACTCCAAACCAATCACAAACAAAAGCAGGATCACTCCTATTTCGGCCAGCACCTTAACTGAAGGGACATCGGAGATCAGTTTCAATCCATACGGTCCAATCAAGACTCCAGCTATGAGGTAACCCATGACCGAGGGCAGTTTGATTTTATGGAAAAAAAGGTTGATCGGAAGGGAAACGAGAAGTAATACGGCTAAATCTTCAATCAAATGGACCATAAATTTCATGCCCGGGGGGGAATGTGATTTTTTACCTTTGCATTTACCCTTTCAGGGCATGAAAGCTAATGAAGAAGATATAACGCATGCCCT
>CATMOP010000037.1 GCA_950072225.1 uncultured Nitrospina sp. | reverse complement strand
GCCAGCCCGTCTGGAGCATGCAGGGTCACTTGTGGGTCTCCTCCACGGATAAAAAACAGGGGTTTCCCAGACCGGTCGAGTTTTACAATAAAGCCATTGTTGTCCCGGCTCACTGGATTGCCGTTGATATTGGAGATGAAATAATTTCCTATAGCAGGGTCAACGATAAAACTTTCAGGAGTTTTTAATCCGCCTACTCGAAACGCCTCGGCAAAATGGGGGATAAATAAAAAGACGGTGAGTAAATTTGCTATTATGAGTCTCATAAGGGGGTCTCTGTTAATTTGGTAATTTTCTCTAAGGGAATTTGCAGGTCCTTATTTTATAAGGGCCGCTCATAGCCAAAAGCAATTTTTAGAGATACCAATAATACCAACTTTAGCATAAGCGAATTTTTAACGTATCAACCAAAGCTCCTATGACCGAATCGCAAAGCAAAAGTACCATTTATCTGGGTATGGGGTTGATGGGCACTACCGGCCTGGCTATGGGCTGGGTGGTGCACAGTCCGCTTTTAATGGCCATTGCGGGGGTTTTAGGTTTGGTGATAGGTGGGTTTATCGGCTGGTTGGGCGGCCGACGTTTTATGGTCATCATCTGCCTGGGGGTTTTGCTGGGTGCCTTCTTTGGATACCGCACCGGAGACCAGGATATCCTCATCATCGCCGCTGGAAGCGGAGGCGCCATCGCCGGATTCATGGGCGCGCAAATCGAACAATTCTTTCGCTAGGCGCGAGACCGACTGGCAATAACTTTTGCTGGCGAAAAAAGAGTTATCTCGGTTTAAAAAGTGGTTGCTATATGCTGGCAACTGGGCAAGAATCCTTCAAGCCGCCAAAACTACTTGTTTGCCAGATGAGGCTATAGCTAGTTGCCCCCGCGGTTAGCGGTTGGCCGGGTGGGCCACATCCTGTTGACTCGGCCGAAATCAAACAGGAGGTTTTGATCCCAAAATTTCCCCTGGTCTTTGATGATATTCCGGTATGTCCAAATCTTTTTGCCGCTATGTTCCCATTTGAGGTCTGGTTCGCCGAGAACTTTTAGCACCTTCTCTTTTTTGCGATTCATAAAGGTGGACTCGAATTCAATGACCGTATAGATCTTTCTTTCATCCTGTACCTGTCTATCTTCTTCAGCTGCCCATGCCGTAATAGGGAACAACAGTAGGACGCAAAAAAGAAAAACAGTTACTTTTGATGGGATCACTGGTAAGCGCCTCATAAATATAAGTTGGCGACAAATTTTTCATAACCATTATAAAGAAGGGTGGGGTGGATATTTCCGGTGCCGATCATTTTCTCACGGATCTGAGGCCAGCGCGGGTGTGGAATTCGCGGGTCGACGTTGGCGGTAAAATCGTATTCCAATCCTTGAAGGGTGTTCCAGAATGTTGCGGGGCGGTAGTTGACTAAATCGATCTTCACGATGGACTTGATACTCTTGAACCCGTATTTCCAGGGAACAACCAGGCGGATCGGCGCGCCATGTTGTTTGGGAAGCGGGTGGCCGTAAATCCCGCTGGCTAAAAACGTCAGTTCATTCATTGCTTCCTTAAGGGTTAAGCCTTCTACATAGGGCCAGGGCTCCCAGAACGCCAGTTGTCCTTGGGCGGTGAAGGGGGTGTAAAAAGTTTCAAACCTTACATGGGTGGCTTCCGGTTTTGGTTCGACTTGTTTGAGAAGTTCTTTTAATGGGAACCCAGTCCAGGGAACCGCCATAGCCCAGGCCTCCACACAACGCAGTCTGTATAGGCGTTCTTCAAAGGGCATGGTTTTTAGCAAGTCATCCATGTCGAATGTTTTCGGTTTGTTGACCAGTCCCCCTACATCAAGGGCCCATGGTCGAATCTTGAGTTTTTGCGCGTAATGCACCGGATCGATTTTATCGGCTCCAAATTCATAAAAGTTATTGTAGGTGGAGGCGATTTTTTCTGGGGTCATAGGCCGGTCCAACTCGTAATTCGGATTTCTTTTGGCGGGATAGATGGATTTTCCCAGTTCACTCCACTCCACTTCAGGAAGAACATTTGGCGGAGAAGAAGGACCGCAACCATAAAGAGCTCCCACGGTGGCGGCGGTGGTCAGCGCCGTGCCTTTCAGAAATTCCCGCCTGCGAAGGTACACGGACTCCGGCGTGGCCAGATTTTCTGACATGCTCCATGCCTTTTTTAGATGGATATGGGGCATGGTTTGTCAGTCCTTTTTTGTGACCCAGTCATCAATTCCCGACAGGTATGCAGGAAGAGCCTGCTCGATAGGCAGGGCGAGGATTTCCGGCACTTCATAGCTGTGGTTGATTTTGACCCAGGTTTCCAGCGCATCATAGCGGTCTTTCCGGGTTTTAACGATTAAAAGGAATTCTTCGTCAACATGGATTTTGTCTTCCCAATAATATGTCGACTGAATCCCTGGAATGGCATTGACACAGAACGCCAGCTTGTCCTCGACCAGTCCCCGGCTTATTTTATCGGCTTCCTCTTTTGATCCGGTGGTGATAAATATTACGCAATGCTCACTCATAATAAGACTCCATCAAAGCACAAATTTTAATAGATAAAACCCTAAAAAAAGCAGAATGAAAAATACAATGCTGAAAAGATTGAAATATTTTTCGATTAATATCTTAATGGGCGGTCCGAATTTGTAGATTATAAATCCAACCAGAAAGAATCGGGCCGAACGGCTGATTGCGGATGCCAGGACAAAAGTCGGGAAATTGATTTTGAATGCTCCTGCTGCCAAAGTGAAAATTTTATAAGGCAAAGGGGTAAAGCCCGCAGCGGCAACGGCCCACGCCTGGTGTTCGTCATAGAGAGCGCCTATTTTCTCAAACTTGGCCTGCAAATGGTAGAACTCCACGATGCCATTGCCGATCAGATCCATAAACTGGTAACCGATGAAATAACCAAACATTCCTCCTAAAACGGAGGCCACAGAGCAGAAGAAGGAAAACCTGAGCCAGAGTGCCGGTACCGCTACCGTCATGGCGATTAATAAAATATCCGGAGGGATCGGGAAAAATGACGATTCAACAAACGAAATAAAAAATAACGCCGGAAGTGCATAAGGGGTAGCGGCCCAATGCAGGACCCAATCGTACATGGATCGAATAATTTTCATGGATGCAATATCATAATAAGGTTAATGGAGGTTTGCCAAACCGGGTTTATAGAAGGTTGAAAGGATCTACATCGATGGACAGTTTTAATTTTCCGCTAGAGGAAGATTTGAGTTCATTGAGTTCCTGGCTGTCTGCCAGAATACCTTGCAGAGTCTGCATGTTCTGTCCCCGTAATATCAAATGCCAGCGGAATTTGTTTTGAATCTGATATAAGGCCGCTTTGGACGGGCCTAATATTTCTACACCCTTTTGGCGAATAGTTTGTTGCGCTAGAGCCCGTCCCAGTTTTTCAGCGGTTCTCTTTCCCAGCGATTCATTTATACTGACAATTTCGACAGCAATAAGCCGGGTGAACGGAGGATAATTGAGTTGTCCTCTCAACTTTAATTCCTTTTCGTTGAAAGCATTCGCATCGTGTTCCCGGACAAACTCAAACATATAGTGGTCGGGATTATTGGTCTGGATAATAACCTTTCCGGGAACTTCTCCCCGTCCCGCCCGTCCCGCGACCTGGGTCAACAACTGGAATGCTCTTTCGCACGATCTGAAATCCGGTATATTCAAGGCTAAATCAGCATGTACTACTCCGACCAGAGTGACGTTTGGAAAATCATGTCCCTTGGTGATCATTTGCGTGCCGATGAGGATGTCGATTTTCCCAGCATTCATATTTCGGTGCATGGTGGCGAATGAGTCTCGGCCCCGGGTGGTGTCCCGGTCAAGCCGGGTTATCTGGGCATCCGGGAACAGTTTTCGCACCTCTTCCTCCAGTTTTTGGGTGCCAAAACCGCTGAAACGAATCACCGCTCCATGGCATTCTACGCAGTGGCCGGGCATCCGCGCGGTGAAATTGCAATAATGGCAGAGCAGGCGGTCTTCCTTGCCGTGAAAGGTGAGGGTGACACTGCAATGGGCGCATTCTAATACGTAACCGCAGTCCGGGCAAAAAACAAATCGGGCCGTTCCGCGTCGATTGAGAAACAGGAAAACCTGTTCTTTGCGGGAAAGCCTATCGCGAATTGCGCTACGCAGGATTCCGGAAAGCATGGCAAAATTTTTAAACTCCTTACGCTCACGCCTCATATCCACCATGCTCACGATAGGTAGCATGCGCTCACCTATTCGGTTTTCCAAGGACAGGTATTGATATTTTCCCAGCCGGGTGTTTTGGACCGATTCCAGGGACGGGGTTGCCGATCCCATAAGGACCACCGCGTTTAACGACTGGGCCCGCATGACAGCAGTATCCCGGGCGTGATAACGGGGATTGGAATCCTGTTTGTAAGAGCTATCATGTTCTTCATCAATTACTATCATGCCCAGGTTTTTAAAGGGTGCGAACACTGCCGAGCGGGCTCCGACTGCGATCGATACCTTTCCATCACGGATCTTTTTCCATTCCAGATAGCGTTCGGTTTGCGATAAGCCACTATGCAGAATAGCTACTCGATCTCCGAACCGCTGGCGAAAACGGGCTACCGTTTGCGGGGTGAGGGAAATTTCAGGAACCATCATGATCGCGGTTTTACCCTTTTCCAGGACGCGCTGGATGCAGCGGATGTATACTTCCGTTTTACCGCTTCCTGTCACGCCATGGAGCAGAAAAGATTCGAACTTCTCGGCTTCAATAGCGAAATTGAGTTGTTTGAATATTTTTTGTTGCTCTGGAGTGAATGTCAAAGATTCGCCGAAAGGCCGGGTCATCGCATCTTCGGGAACGAAAGCCTCGCACGCTTTTTTCTCGGTAAAAATTTTCACCAGTTTTTTTTCTTTAAGACCGCGCAATGCGGCCTGGCTCTTGGGGATTTGGGTTTGCAGTTCCGCAAGAGTAATTTCCTTTTGCCTTATCAGCTCGAACACCAGTTTTTGTTTGGGACTGCGTTTGAGGAGATGCTCTATTTCTTTCTTGTCAGGCAAAGGGCTGGCAAGGCGAACCGATTTGATAAATTGGTAGCCGACATCCCGGTTTTTGTTTTCGAGTCCAGCGGGAAGGGCACAACGAATGGCCTCGCCCCAGGAGGATTGGTAATAGTCCCCCAACCATCGGGTGAGAGACAGCATCTCTGCGTTCACGATGGGTTCGGTGTCTGGCAGGTCGGCGATGGTCTTGAGGGTTATGGGTTTGTCCCATTTGTCCGTAAGATTGACCACATACCCGGTAATGCGTCTTCTGCCAAAAGGCACCAGAACCCGCATACCGACTTGTACCTTGCCCAGCAGGTCTGGCGGAATGGTGTAGGTGAATGCTTCCTTAATAGGAAGGTTGAACACCACTTCGGCAAAAGGCTTTGCATTTCCGGAAGGTTTCTCGCTAAAGGAATCAATTTCTGTTTGGATCTTCATCGAGGCAGGACATATAAAAATTTTTAAGATTGTACCACGCGGAGAACCTCCGCTGGTAAGTTGCAATATCTTTCGCTGGTGCCCATTGCCCCCGGCGGCTCGCCGGGGTCTAGTGGATGGAAATTTTAAGCTTGCCGACAAACTCCATCAGGCGGAAAGGGCCATCCTGGGTTCCCTCGGTCAGTTTGATATGGGTGGCATCCACCACATCCTGGCCAAATGTCGGGTCGAGAGCCCGCCATTCTCCTACATAAACTTCCGGCCAGGCATGGTAGAGAAACCCGGAATATTCTTGGGAATACACCAGCCCGTTAACGATGCGAGTGGGGATCCCCACTGCCCGGGCCAGGGCCGTAAACAGATAAGTATGAGACTGGCATTCGCCCCGCCTTTCATGCAATGCATCCAGCGCCGTCACGGTATCCACCAATTCCTTTGCCAAATTTTGGTGCACCCAGCGGTTGATATCTTTAGCAACCTGCCAGACATTACGCTTGTCTCCGGTAAGGTCCCTCGCCAGAGCCCGGATCATCGGATGCCGGGACTGCACCTGCGCCGAATCTTCCAGATATTTTGAATCCGGTTTTCCAAGCCCACTCGAAAAACTCTGTTCCAGCTCGGTTTTAACTTGCAACGTGGCTCGATAAAAACCATTCGGCAATTGTTCTGTCTTGAGAATTTTTTGCCGCTGGTCTTCTGGAATGAGGTCGGGGGAACGCAGAGGCTGAAGGTGAAAGATGATTTCTCTCACCCGCTCCGACCGGTTGATCGGCTGGTCGGGTTTGACCAGACTCATGGTAATTATGCTACTGACCGTCAGCGGTTCATCGAGTTTCTGCGCCACTTCGGCAGACTCCTTAAACGATTCAAAACCCTGATTGGTGGTTTCTTTGATCACCGAACCATCCCCGGCTATCCACAGGGTGGTTTCGATGCCGCTGAATTTTTGTTTGATCGCAAAAGTCTCAACGGATTTGCCCTCGTACTCCAGATTGTCTTTGCGCAGAACTTCGTACTCCAGATCCACCAGCATCTGGAACGGCTCCAGAAATAGAGACAACGTTCCTTTTTGTCCAACTTTCAATCCGTCTGCAAGCAAGTTTAGAAGAAATGTTGAGGAAGGTAGCGTCCCTGGGGGAAACTCAATGGACTTTTCTTTATCAAATCCTCGTGACTTAATCCGGTAAATAAGCCGATTGCCTTCCACCCTGCCCTCGACCTGTTGCCGGTGTCCGGTGATCTCCTGCAAAAGTGAGAAACTACGAAGCTTGAAATCCGGACCCAGCCGCGTCTTTTGATTGATGGTGGTCGACTGATCTATGGATTTTGAACGAATCTGAAAAAAAACTGTAGAGTCCACCTCAATGCCTTGCAGGCTCCAGCGGGTTTGCACCCGGGTGAAACCCAATTTTTTGCCTTGGAAATAGGTCCCCATCCAGTCTTCCCGTTCCCCGGAACCCTGAAACAGTGGCTGGGCAGTGACCGATCCACAAAATACCCACAGGACAAAAATAATTTGCGCCAATATTTTCATGGAGTCTCTATTTAGTCAGAAATTTTATCTAAGGCAACGGCCCTTATTTTATAAGGGCCGCGCCAAAAACAATTTTTAGAGATGCCCTCATGTCATTCAGGTTATCACCCCACTAGCCGTGGAGGCAACTGGCAATGGCTCGTTGGGCCAAGACAACTCTTTGCTCGCCTGAGGAAGTTATTACTCGCTGGCCGCTGGCCGGGCAAGTGAATACAGATGGGTGGCGAAGAAACAGAAAGCAATGGCGGGTGCGGCTATGGGAACTAACCAGGCAACCAACAACGCGACATTCACAAATCCAATCGCCGTTGCCGATTTTGTCAGAGCCCTTATTAAGTAAGGCATGGGAAAGGGCGAAAGCATCGAGATAGAGTTTAGAAGTATCACTACAATCAAGAGCGGCTCTGGGGCAAATTCAAAATATTTTGCTGTCAGCAGGGCCAGGAGCAGGTGCCGCATCAGTTCGTTGGTAGGCGATCCGGCGCTGATTTTTTCAGGTGCCGATAATCGAGAAGTAACCCGCAGTAAAATCGCGGTCACCGCAACAAGGCTAACTATGCTCAAGGCCACTCCGTAGTGAATACCCAGTGCCATGATAATGATTACATGAGCGACGGCATCGCAAACATTGTCCAATGCCGCGCCAAAATCACTCTTGAGGTCCAGCTTGATGGCAAGGATACCATCGAGATCATCCATGATGTTGTTGTAGATGATCAAGGGAATCAAATATTGAAATCCGTCTTTAAAAAAGAGGATTGAGAGTGGAAGAACTCCGAGCAGAGAAACAATATTGGGTAGATTTTTATATATCATAATCTGCAATTCACATCATAGATTCAAATTCAAGGTCTCCATTATGTGGGATAGTTGCCATTTGCATATACAGAGTTTGTAAAAAGAACTCACACTTGCTCAATAGTTTGACAGGTCACAGTCAATTTCTATTCTAAAACATATTTTCCTTCAGCTTGCCCAATGGCCTCATTTAACAATCTCGTCAGAGCCTGTTTTTCATAGGTTATGCCTTTGACTATCTCTTTTCCCTGTGAAGAAAGGCGCCGGTAGCCCCAAACACATCGGCGTTTCGTTTCATCCCAACCCTCGCGTTGAAAATATAAAGGCATATTGACATCAAAATAGGAAATACTATCAGCATCCTTGAGCAGGTCGGAACGAGGGTCGCCGCCCACTTCATGAAGCGTTACCAGACGGCAAGCCTCATCGGCAATAGGTTGGGGCACTTGGCAATCATCCAGAATTTCCCACAGAATCTTCGCCCCGTTTTGGGCATGCGCGGCTTTGAAGACATCATAATCGTCAAAATCGGAGCGGTGCACCTTTCGCTCCTCTATCGCCCTGTCGATATCATGGGCGAGGGCGGCAATCTGCATGGCTGGATCGGTTTTGGGGTCCAATTTAAAAAGCCATGCAAGCGTGTTATCGGCATGGCCGGGATCTTCCGGAACTTTGGAGGCGGCGATGACTTCTCTGATTTTCCCTTTTGCATTTTCAATGCTATTCATAATTCCGGCAAACGATGATTCTGCGTATGGTTTCAAGGTTCATCATCACGGCGATCAGCAGCAGCGACCAAAAAGGTATATGGAGCACAGCGCCGAGAAATATGATAAAGACACGAATATCCCGGCCCATTCGGAGCCCTTTGCCTTGGCGAATCTGGCGGCTCATAAGAAGGTCGTATTTGTCCGCGGTGTAACTCAACAAAAATGACCCAATGATCGCCATGAATCCAACAAACAGGACAAGGCCTTCCGTCCTATCCCCATAAGCGTGCCAGGTGAGGCCAAAAAGAAGGAATGCATCGGCATAGCGGTCCAGCACGGCATCCAGCCATTTCCCATAGTCGCTGGCTTGGAATTTGAGCCGTGCCACTTCGCCATCGCAACCATCGATCACCGAGGCGAATTGCGCGAGAACGCCGCCCATGAAAAGGGAAAAATAATCACCAAGGGCGAGCAGACCTGCGGCCAGCATCGAAAACAGGAACGAAACAAGGGAGATCTGATTCGGGGTAATCGAATAATTCGTCAACCGACGGGAAACCCAAATCGATAAAGGCCGATTCAAAAAACGGGCCACGGGACCATCGTTGACCTTTCCTCGCATATGGGACAAGAGCGCGTTTTCTGCCCGCCGGAAAGCATTGGGATCGTCTACATCGACCCAAAACTGACCGTTTATGTCCATTGCGTTCGCCAAGCCATTGCCGGCAAGTTCCCGTACTGCCCCAGAAAAGGAAATATCACCGGTGGCTTCCACACACCGGTCTAATGCATCGAAAATTGCAGGATCGCATACGAAAAGACCCGTATCAAATCCATTATATTCTTTCAGGTTTTTACCGATATCCCGGATCTTTCCGCCTTCGGTCCTAACTCGAGTAACATCCTCTAAATCGATCAGCGGATTGGTCATGTTTGTATCCACGCCTAAGACCATTCCACCTTTGGCTAAGGGTTGCGCAAATAAATTACGGACAATAGATGGATCAAAGAGGTGATCCGCCATCAGCAACAAAAAGGGTTCGCTCAAGAAATCCCGCGCCTTGAGTACCGAAAGGCCGTTTTCTTTTTCCCAATCCTCATTAATGATTGAGGTGATACGAATACCAAGACGGTCGGCCAATATGCCAAGAAAAGAGCGAACACTCTCCCCCCGGTAACCCGTGACCACAAAAAATTCGTCCGCCCCAGCCTCATAGGCACAACGGACGACCCGTTCGATTAAAGGGATGCCAAAAAGTGGGACGAGAGGCTTGCTATCGCCCTTACTCTGCAGGCGGTGGCCTTTGCCTGCCGCAATAATTAGACACTTCACTGGGTTTCAATTTTGGTTTAGATTTTCTGTAACCAAATCTGGAGATGTCTCCAACCTTAGCCCCTCATTAACGCGCAGGATGTTATTGTCCTGAACAAGCTGAGTGCCATCGATGAACCTCTCAATCATTTGAAAGGCTTCATCATCAGTGAACTGGTGGAGAGGATGTTTACAGAAATAAGCCGAAGGGGCAAAAAGGACCCCGCCTTGTCCTCGGTCCAACGCCAGTTTTGTACAACGTATGGAGTCGATAACGACTCCGGCGGAATTAGGCGAATCCTCCACGGAAAGCCTAAGCTCAATATTCATGGGTACGTCACCAAAGAGTTTGCCTTCCATTCGAATGAAACAGATTTTGTTATCCTTTTGCCAGGGCACGTAATCGCTGGGACCCACATGGATGTTTTTGTCGGCCAGGCGATGGGTGGTAACGGCTTGAACCGCTTCCGTTTTGGATTTTTTCTTCGAGGCCAGGCGATCACGGTTGAGCATGTTGAGAAAATCGGTGTTGCCACCGGTATTGAGTTGGTAGGTCCGTTCCAGCTTGACGCCGCGCTTCTTGAACAGGTCAGTCAGTACCCGGTGGGTAATGGTCGCCCCAACCTGTGACTTGATGTCATCACCGACAATGGGAATATTCTTTTCCTCAAAACGCTTGGCCCATACGGGGTCGCTGGCGATAAATACCGGTATGTTGTTAATGAACGCAACATTAGCTTCCAATGCGCACTCGGCATAAAACCGAGTCGCCTCTTCGGAGCCCACCGGAAGGTAATTGAGGAGAATTTCCGTGCCCGACTCTTTGAGAGCTTTGACGACTTCTTCTTTAGTAGGTTCCGGTTTTTTGGCAAGAACAAAAGCGTTTTCATCATCATAATCGTTCATATGATCCGCAAAACTGTCCAGAACTTTACCCATCTTTACAAGGATTCCGGAAGGTGGAACATCGGGATAGAAAACCGTAGTACAATTTGGTTTGGAAAAAATGGCTTGATGGAC
>CATMOP010000036.1 GCA_950072225.1 uncultured Nitrospina sp. | reverse complement strand
GGTTCTACCCAAGGGTTTTGAGGTTGTAAATAAAGGAGAAAGCATTATATAATTATCAAGAATTATTTTTCCTTCCACTAGCTGCCGGGCCATACCCCTCTGGGGCATGAAGGCTAATGAAGAAGTATCACAGGCTCATGCCTTTTGGGCGGAGAGCCTCCGCTGGAAAATTACAATATTATTATTTTGCAGGCAAACCTGCTCTCGGCTTTATGGGATTTGCCTCCACGGCTAGTGGGTGGATGTTCTCCGCTAAAATTAATAAAATTTAATTTTTGTTTAACTAAAATTTAATCGTTAAAGTATTAAGGTTAATTATATTTTACCGCTCTGTTTTTATGAGTCTGGGATTTCCCTTGGGACTCCTTTTCTATAAAATTATTTTTGGTCGTTCGTCAAATGAGGATTAAAAAATATGTTTAGATCTTTTGTCCACCGCGCTCGTAAAACTGCATTGGTTTTTGTATTTTTACTTCCTTTTGGGCTGGTTGTTTCTCCAGAGACCCTTTTTGCGTTAAGCAGCCATACCCAGCCACTTGCGAGTAATATATTTGTTGAAATTGCAAAAAAGCAAAACCCTGCTGTGGTTAACGTGAAGGCCAAGTCCGAAACCGCACATAGGAATTTTCGTGTTCCCCGGCCTGGCCCTGGGCAGAACCGGTCTCCCGATCGCTTTCGTGATTTTTATGACCGTTTCTTCGGCGAGCGCCCGAACCAAAGGCCAAAACGCGGTAGCGGTATGGGTTCCGGATTCGTGATTGACAAGGAGGGTCATATCCTGACCAACTATCATGTGATAGAAGGGGCAGATGAAATTGTGGTGATTCTTGATGACAACGGGACTGAAAAAGAATACTCCGCTACCTTGGTGGGTTCAGATCCCAAAACCGATATTGCCTTGATTAAAATCAATCGCGAATCGGGGGACAATAAGGACTTCCCTTTTTTGAAACTGGGAAGTTCCGAAAACCTGGAGGTGGGGGAATGGGTGGTGGCCATTGGTAATCCTTTCGGTCTCAGCCACACCGTTACGGTGGGTGTGGTGAGTGCGTTGGGGAGAAGCATTGGTGCGGGTCCCTATGATGAATTCATTCAGACGGACGCTTCGATCAACCCGGGTAACAGTGGTGGGCCACTTATCAATATCGAGGGGGAAGTGATTGGGATCAACACTGCTATCATTTCAGGGAATACCGGTGGAAATGTGGGAATCGGGTTTGCGATTCCCATTAATATCGCCAAGGGAATTTTAAAGGACCTGAAAGAAAGAGGAACGGTTACCCGTGGCTGGTTGGGAGTCATGGTTCAAAAAATCACCCCTGAGTTAGCAAAATCGTTTGGACTCAGCCAAAGTGAGGGAGCTCTTGTCGGCGATGTGATTCCGGATGGCCCAGCCGCCAAAGGAGGGATAAAACGTGGGGATGTTATTGTCCGGTTTGACGGTCAGCAGGTCAAGGATATGGAAGACCTTCCCAAAATTGTTGCCGCAACAATACCGAACTCCGTGGTAGATGTTGAGGTAATTCGTGAAGGTTCCCAATTAACGCTCCGCATCAGCATAGAATTATTAGAAGATTTGCAGGACACCGTTGTGGCCAAGGCCGATCTTCTGGGCCTTCAGGTTCAGGATATCACCGAGGAGTTGGCGAAAAACCTGAAATTGGAAGGTTCGGAAGGGGTACTGGTTTCCGATGTGACTGCCGGCAATGCTGCCTCGGAAGCAGGTATCCGTAGAGGTGATGTCATTTCGGAAATGAACCGCTCCACTGTCAAAGACATGCGGGATTACCAGAATCTCCTGGCCTCTGTGGAAAAGGGCTCGTCTGTCCTATTTCTAATCAAACGGGGAGGAAGTACCATATATATTGCTGTCAAAGTCGGATAGAGCGTGGTTTTAGCCTTAGAATTTGACAGGCTTTCTGAGAAAGAGGGTTTTGCAAAGATGTGATACTTTACCTAAGCTCTTGTGCCCACAATGGGCAATCTCGGGTTGTGCAAAAGTCTTTTTGAGTAAGGGGTGACGGTTTTCTAAGAACCAGGCCTCTTTATCGTTTTCACCTATTCATCCTTTCAGCGTGCGCATTTCCTCAACATGGTTCTGGATTTTTTTTGTGTTTGCCGTGATGGGCCCGGGGCAATCCCTGGCTTTTGCGGATGAACGCTATAATCGCAGGACCCCTCTTGTCCGGACTGTAGAGAAAGTCAGCCCGGCTGTTGTAAATATTTACACAACAGAAATTTTCCGGTCGGCACGGAATCCCTTCAGAAATTTCGGCAATAACCTGTTTGACCAGTTCTTCAAGAATTTTCTTCCTCCCACTAAAAGCCAAAAGCGCAGTCTGGGTTCAGGGATTATTATCAATGATGAAGGATTTATTCTTACCAACGAACATGTAATCGCCAAAGCCGCGAAGATCCATGTCGTCTTGAGTGACAAACAGGAGTTTGTTGCCAGCGTCATTGGCGCGGATATCAAATCTGATTTGGCAATCATCAAGATCAACTCAGGCAAGTCCCTGCCCTATGTTGAAATGGGGAGGTCCGATGATTTAATGATCGGTGAACAAGTGCTGGCCATTGGAAATCCTTTTGGTTTGCAACATACGGTCACGACTGGAATCATCAGCGCCCTGAACCGCAATATTCGGGCTGGGAAAAATATGGTATACAGCGACTTCATTCAGGTCGATGCCTCGATCAATCCGGGAAACAGCGGTGGGCCTTTACTGAATATCAATGGCTCCTTGATAGGAATCAATACGGCCATCTTCCAAAAAGCCGAAGGAATTGGTTTTGCCATTCCCATCGACCATGCCAGGCGGATTGTTGATGAACTGATCCGTTATGGTAAGGTCCGGCGTGGCTGGTTGGGAGTTTCCGTGCAGGAGTTGGATGCCCAACTTTTGCGCCTTTTTCAGTTGGATAGGCAAAAAGGGGTTCTGGTTGTGAGGGTTGCCGATAGAAGCTCGGCTGGAAAAGCGGGTTTGAAACGCGGGGATATCATCATTGCGATTGACGATCATGAGGTGAGGGACAAATCGGACTTTCGGGGCCGTATGGCTTCTTATACCATGGGAAGTTCCATCCGGTTTTCTATCTTGCGGGATGGGAAAATGATGGAACGGAGAGTCCATGTGACATCCATCCCCAAAGGCTATGTCAAGGAATTCACCCGAAACTGGTTCGGGTTACGCGTCCAGGAGAATAGCGAGCCCTTTGCCCGAGCCAACAGGCTGGTGACTTCCAAGGGAATGGTTGTCATGGAGGTAATTCCAAACAGTGCGGCCGGAAAAATCGGTATCAACCCTGGTGATATCATTCGGCAAATGAACCAGAAGCGTGTGGACAATGAAGAGGATTATAATAAGGCTGTTGCGGATATGAATAATCCGGATCGTATTTTACTTTTGGTCCAGCGCGGACGGCAGGGGTATTATGTGACCCTGGAACCTTGAAAAAATATTTCCTTCTTTTTTTATGACGGTAAAACAGGAAATCGAGACCCTCAAACAAGAGATCCATCAGTACGATCACCTCTATTACGTTAAAAACTCTCCAACCGTTTCTGACCAGGAATATGATGCGCTTCTTCGCCGTTTGAAAGAACTGGAAGCAGCCCACCCAAAATACGTCACTCCTGACTCTCCCACACAGAGAGTGGGCGGCAAAGTGGATGAGCGGTTTAAAGCGGTTGTGCATCCGGTTCCCATGCTCAGTCTCGACAACACCTACAATGTGGATGAGGTACGGGCGTTTCATCAGAGAGTGCTTCGGGGCCTCCCAGATGTTCATACTATTGAATATGTGGTGGAGCTGAAGTTCGATGGCCTGGCAGTGGCGCTTACCTATGAAGACGGTTTGCTGGTAAGTGGAGCCACCCGTGGCGATGGTCTACAAGGAGAAGACATTACTGCAAATTTAAGAACTATCCGTTCAATTCCTTTAAAAATTGATACGGAACCGTTCCATCGCATAGAAGTACGGGGTGAAGTTTTTATGCCGAAAAAGGAGTTTGAACGCATTAACGCCCAGCGGGAGGCGGAAGGGGAAATGCCCTTTGCCAACCCCAGAAACGCCGCCGCCGGAGCGTTGCGCCTGCTTGACCCTGCTGTCACAGCCCAACGCAGGCTCGACATATTTATTTATGGCGTGGGTTTTCTCGATGCCAATCCTTTTCAGACCCATTATGAATTGCAGGAAAAACTATCCGCATTAAGATTTCCGGTCAATGAACACAACCGGCTATGTAAAAACTTTGAATCGGCGCTTGCCTTGATTGAGGAGTTTCGGGACAAGCGGAAAGAGCTCGATTATGAAGTGGATGGCCTGGTCATTCAGCTGAATTCACTGGCTCACCGCAAAAAGCTGGGGGCGACTTCCAAGTTTCCCCGCTGGGCGGTAGCCTACAAGTATGAAGCGGAACAGGCCATGACCGAAATTTTGGATATTGTTTGTCAGGTGGGCAGGACAGGCTCTATCACTCCTGTCGCCGAGTTACACCCCGTGTTTGTTTCGGGGTCCACTGTTAGCAGGGCGACCTTGCACAACGAAGATGAAATTAAACGCAAAGACATCCGCGTTGGCGATAAGGTGGTGATTGAAAAAGCCGGTGAAATTATTCCCAAAGTGGTCCGGGTAATCGAATTTTCCGAGAAGACAGGTAAGAGGGGAAGACCCTTTAAGATGCCCGCAGTTTGCCCCGAATGCCAGGCTCCCATTTACCGTGCGGAGAGTGAAGCGGTTTGGCGTTGCGTGAACAGTGCTTGTCCTGCGCAGTTAAAAGAAAGACTTAAGTATTTTGCTTCCCGCAAGGCGATGGACATTGACCATCTTGGCCCGGCAGTGATTGAGCAATTGGTTGATTCCGGGCGAGTCAAAAACTTTTCTGACCTCTATATTTTGAAAAAGGATGATGTGGCTGCTTTGGAGCGTATGGCGGATAAGTCGGCGCAGAACCTGATCGAAGAGATTGAAAAGAGCAAGCCCGCTGGACTTCCACGGTTCCTGCATGCCTTGGGAGTGCGCCATGTGGGGCAACGCACGGCAATCATTCTGGCCCGGAGGTTTCGATCCCTTAATAAATTGCAAGAGACCACCTATGACGAACTGGAAAGGATTGATGAAATAGGGCCTGTCATTGCCGAAAGCCTGAGAGCGTTTTTGGATCGGGACACCAATCGGCAGGAAATTAAGCGTTTGCGGGAACGGGGCATCCTTATGGAAGAACAGGGAGACCCTTCCGAAAGTGGGGGGGTGCTCGAAGGCAGGCAGTTTGTTCTTACGGGAACCTTGTCCCGGTTCACCCGTGAGGAAGCCAAGACGAAAATACAATCCCTTGGAGGGCGAGTCACCGCAACGGTTTCCAAAAATACCGATTATTTGGTGGCGGGAACCTCAGCCGGATCGAAACTGGAAAAAGCCCGCCAACTCGGTATCCAGATATTAGATGAAGAAGCGTTGCAAAAATTAATGGAGAGTGGCCACTAGCCGTGTGGCGGTGATATTCTTCCTCAGCTTTTACCCTTGCTGCCCCTACGGGGCACGAAAGTTAAGGTAAAATACCACGGGGCATGAAGGTTAATGAAGAGGGCATCACGCCTGCCCCGCAGGGGTACAACTGGCAATGGCTTTATCTGGCTAGCAATGATGTTCTCGGCTCAACGAGTCCTTGCCAGTTCCCTCCCACGGGAGGGGGGTCGTCTGCGTGGCGGACGTCTCAGGTCGTGAGGCCTTCTGCCATCATTTTTTTTAAGTTTCGATTTGGGTGGTGGACCCCGTCGCTTTCTGGGAGGGGGTTTGCCTTCCCGTTCTTCCAAAAATAATTCTTCCTCAGGCCAGGCTACGGGAATTTTGTTTTTCAGATAATCCTCGACCCGGTCCAAATGCTGGGCAAAGTTTTCACAGCAAAGGGTGATCGCCGTACCCTTATTTCCCGCCCGTGCGGTTCTGCCTATACGGTGGACATAGTCTTCCGCGTCCTGGGGTAAATCATAATTGATGACATGCGTGATATTGTCGATGTGCAGTCCTCGGGAGGCTACATCGGTGGCGATGAGGATATCCAGTTCGCCCTCTTGAAACTTTTCCAATACCTTGATTCGGGCTCTCTGGTGAAGGTCGCCACTGATTTGTCCGGCGTTGAATCCGTTATGGTTCAATTTCCACTCAAGAATTTCGCATTCAACTTTGGTATTGGAAAAAATCAGGACTTTTTCTCCTGCCTCTTGTTTCATCAAACCCAGAAGAAGGTTAAACTTTTCATGTTGTCCAACGTGATAGAGGATCTGGGTGACCTCGTCCACCACCGCCTTTTCCGGCTCAATGGCCACCCTGACCGGATTGTTCATATGCTCGTAACACAATTCCATAACCCGGTGGTTGAGGGTTGCTGAAAACAGCATGGATTGGCGTTTGTCGTAGGGAGGACAGGCCCGGAATAAATAACGCAGGTCGGCAATGAAGCCCATATCAAACATGCGGTCGGCTTCATCCACGACTAGGACTTCCACCATTTTCAAACTGAAGAATTTCTGCTTATAGAAATCGATCAATCGGCCCGGTGTGGCGACAAGGATATCTACCCCCGCCTTGATCTGGTTTTTCTGTTTTTCATAATCCACCCCTCCGATTACACAAACCGTGCGGAACTGGCAATGTTTGCCCAGGAGCAGGGCATCTTTTTCGATTTGCCTTGCGAGTTCGCGAGTAGGGGCAATGATCAATGCCCGGGGCCCAACCTTTCCTTTAGGCAAAGGTTGGGTGTTATTTTCTAACAGTCGGGTGAACAGGGTAATTAAAAATGCTGCGGTTTTTCCCGTTCCGGTCTGAGCCTGTCCGGCGAGGTCCTTGTTCCTAAGAGTGATCGGCAAGGACTTGCTCTGGATAGGTGTGCAGGTTTCGAAATTCGCATCGCGAATACCTTTTAAGACCTGTTCAGGCAAGGGTAGGGATTCAAAAGTCAAAAGTTCCAAAAGATGCTCCAGGCGGGTACTTCTCACATCGGTGTGTGGGAGTTAGAGCCTTTATTTTCAGATGGTTAAAAATCATCATTGATGATCGGGGTCATTATGAGGGGCTTGTCCTTGATTTGCAACTCAAATCTCATTTTACTTGACTTTGCAAGCGGCAAAATGGTTAAATCACGTTCAATTTTTATTCTGGTAGCAGCCCCGATAGTAAGCCCGCCTGGTCTTGATCCCAAAGAATTTCCCTTTGATGTTCAATGGTTTTAATTGCTAAAGGGGCTAACCGGAAACTTGGATAAGGTGATTTTGTGATTCAACATGATGTAGTGGTTGTCGGTGCTGGTCTTGCGGGGATGCGTTCCGCTTTGGAAGTATGCAAGGAGCTGGATGTTGGCATGTTGACCAAAGTGTATCCCTCCCGGTCGCATTCCGGTGCTGCGCAGGGGGGTATTGCCGCTTCACTGGGGAACTCGGAGCCGGATAGTTGGGAAGAGCATATGTACGACACCGTCAAGGGCGGTGACTTTCTCAGCGATCAGGATGCGGTGGAAGTGTATGTCAAAGCCGCTCCAAGAATCATCTATGAATTAGAACATTTCGGTTGTGTTTTCAGCCGCACACCAGATGGGAAAATTGCCCAACGCAGTTTTGGCGGGCATTCGAAACCGCGTGCTTGTTTTTCTGCCGACCGCACCGGCCATGCCATTTTGCATGCCCTTCATGAACAGCTCATGAAGAATGCGAAATCCGTAAAAATTTATAACGAGTGGTACATGCACGCCCTGATTGTCGATGGCGACCGTTGTAACGGTGTGGTGGTGAGCAATATCCAGACCGGAGAGGTGGAAGTAATACAAGCCAAAGCGGTGATATTTTGCACCGGGGGATATGGCAGGGTTTTTAAAATTACTTCCAACGCGTTTGCCAGCACTGCCGATGGAGTCATGGCCGCGTACGATGTAGGGATTCCCCTGGAAGACCTGGAGTTTGTCCAGTTTCATCCATCAGGTTTGTATCGTCAGGGAATTTTATTTTCGGAAGCGGCGCGAGGAGAAGGAGCTTATCTCCTGAACGGAAAAGGCGAACGCTTCATGCAAGAGTATGCTCCGTCCCGTATGGAACTGGCTCCCCGTGATATTGTGGCCCGGGCCGAGCAAAGCGAAATGGATGCCGGCCGCGGTGTGGATGGCAAAGACTGCATTCATCTTGACCTGCGCCATCTAGGTGAGGCCCGCATTATGGAACGCCTGCCGCAAATCAGGCAACTGGGTATCGACTTCCTCGATGTGGACTGTGTTACAGAGTGTCTGCCCATTCAGCCTACCGCGCATTATTCGATGGGCGGTATTCCGACCGATATAAATTCCCACGTGATTCTTGATGCAGAGGGCACCCGAATGAAAGGGTTTTTCGCCGCTGGCGAATGTTCTTGTGTCTCTGTTCATGGTGGAAACAGGCTGGGAACAAATTCCCTTCTGGAAGCTGTGGTGTTTGGAGAACGTGCGGGAAAGTCTGTTCTCGAATATACTGCGGGCATTGACTACGGAAACGTGAAGGAAGGACAGGAAAAAGCCCGGATCTTGAAAAAGTTTGAGGATATTTTTCAAAGAGATGGATCGGAAAGCTACAACACCATCCGTGATGAAATGAAAGAAATTATGATGACCCATTGCGGTGTTTTCCGCAATGAGGAAAAACTCAAAGTCTGTATTGAAACCTTGAAAGGACTGCAAGAAAGGTTCAAAAAAGGTAAAGTGACCGATAAGGGCAAGCTTTTCAATACCGAAATTTATGAAATTATGGAATTGGGAAACATGCTGAGCATTGCCCAGCTAATCGCTAACGGCGCCCTGCTAAGGAAGGAAAGCCGGGGTGGGCATTTCCGCACAGATTTCCCGAAACGTGATGACGAAAACTTTCTCCATCATTCATTGGTCTACAACACCCCGGATGGCCCGGTAGTCAAACCAAAACGGGTTGTGATCACTAAATACCCACCCGCAGAAAGAACTTATTAATGGCGACTTTCAGGATCAAGCGTTTCAATCCAGAAAAACAACCGGAACCTTATTACGAGGAATTCCAGTTGGACATTCCACCGGCGGCAACGCTTCTGGATTGCATGAACCAGATCAAGTGGACTTTGGATGGTAGTTTGACTTACCGGATGTCCTGCCGCAGTGCGATATGCGGGTCCTGTGCGGTCAAGTCAAATGGCCACGCCCTGCTGGCTTGCCAGCGTCAGGCGGAACACCTTGTAGATGACAACGATACCATCACGCTGGAACCTTTGGGCAACATGAAGCCAATAAAAGACCTGGTGGTCGACTTCACCCCGTTCTGGGACAAGGTCAACAAGGTCAAACCTTATCTACAACCCAAAGAAGCCCCGCCGGAAAAAGAACGGCACCAATCCCAGGAAGCCTTCCTGGTGATTGATGATGCGAGCACCTGTATCATGTGCGGTGCCTGTTACTCCGACTGCAATACCCTGGAGGTGGATGACAACTTCCTCGGTCCTGCGGCCCTTGCCAAGGCCCAGAGGTTTGTCGGCGATTCCCGCGATTCGCAAACCCTCGAACGGGTCAAAGAACTCAGTGAACCAGGTGGCATCTGGGACTGTACCCATTGCGGCGAATGTAGTGAGCGTTGCCCGAAACCGGCCCGTCCGTTTGAGCGCATCAAGGAAATCATGACCGTGGCGCTGGAGCAAGGCGTGCACAACAATACCGGAGCCCGGCACGCGCTGTCTTTTTTTAATTCCGTTAAAAGAAGCGGTAACCTGAATGAAAACCGGATACCCGTTGAGTCAATGGGAATTTTCAATATTCCCGGACTGCTTAGTCTGCTTCCGATAGGAGTCAGAATGTTTCTCAAAGGCAAGGTTCCCCCGGTCATTCATCATTCTATTGAAGAAGTGGATGACGTTAAACGAATTTTTAAGGAGTTGGATCAATGAAGTTTGCCCTGTTTACCGGATGCGTTGCCAAAGGGGCGACTCGGGAACTGATGCTCTCTACCCACAAGGCCGCCGAAGGTCTCTGCTTTGACTTTGTAGAAATGAAAAGTGCTTCCTGCTGTGGTGCCGGGGTGGTCTCCGAAAAAAGCCCCCTGCTCGCCGATGCGCTCAACGCACGTTCGTTTTCCATCGCTGAAAAACAGGGGCTCGATATAGTCACCATCTGCTCCACCTGCCAGGGTACCTTGAAAAAAACCGAAGCTCACCTCAATGAAGATGCCGAATATAAAAAGAAGGTCAACGATATCCTCAAGGAAGGCGGACACCAGTATAGCGGCAAGACGCGCATCAAACACTTCGCCAACATCCTCGCAACCGAAGAGGGCATGGCAAGATTGAAGGAACGCATCAAACGGCCCCTGACCGGACTGAAAGTTGCGGCGTTTTATGGTTGTTACGTCCTGCGTCCCTCAGAACGCTCGGACTTCGACAATCCGGATAACCCCACCGGTATGGAAGATATTTTTGCGGCGTTGGGTGCCACACCGGTGTATTACCCCAGCCGCGTCAAATGCTGTGGCTTTCCCATTGTCATGATGAATAAAACCGCTTCGCTGGATATGTCGGGCAACGCCCTGCTGGATGCCATTGAACATGGCGCCGATGTCATAGCGACCGGGTGCCCACTCTGCCACCTTAGCCTTGATTCTTATCAGCCGGAAATTGAAATCCTGCAAAAGACCAACAACTCCATCCCTGTTTTGCACCTGCCTCAACTTGTTGCCCTGGCCCTGGGTTATTCCCCTGATGAGCTGGGCATGAACAAACACATCGTCTCCACCCTCAAAATCAACGAAATCCTCGCCGCCCATTAGCCACCAGGCGTGCGGTTAAAGACGTGAGTTTCGTTGGCCTCTCACGCCTGAACCCCTCCCAATCCCTCTAATAAGTAGAAAATAAAAAACATCTCCTCCCCGTCGCCGAACAGGTTAAGATCGTTCCATTAATAATTTAATAGGGGGTGATTTGGAGACTTCATTTAAAAGGCAGGTGATAGTTCTGTGTGTGG
>CATMOP010000035.1 GCA_950072225.1 uncultured Nitrospina sp. | reverse complement strand
CACTTTGCATTAGTTTATCCCCTTCTTTTTGTCTGAATCACTACTTCCAGCTCATCCATTTCCTCTTGACTACAAGTTGCTTTTAAAGTGATCGTTATCCCCATTGCAAATCCAACTTCTTTTTAAGCCAGCGTATTATCGGGAAAATTAGAAATGCTAAAATGACGACAGGAAACCTGTACTTAGTAAAAAATCCCTCCTCTACATGCACACCAAATAACCAATGAATCACATCGGGCAAATATTCAGCCGTAGAGTGGATGATGGCGTATGACAAAACCAACGCTATAATTATGACAATATTTTGAGTAATAAATTTCATTTTTATGCGGTTCAATTCCTCTCGTCCCGACCATTATAGATAAGGGCTTACGTGTTTTCCCATAGGCCCTTAATCTTTATGAGTAGCCGGAAACAGTTAGCCTTTTGTTGGTTTTGGTCCACACTCTGGCTAACACTTGAAAATCATATCTCGTTAGTGATATCTTTGGGTTTCTGATACAATCCCACCATGCGATTCCATTCGCATATTATCCTACTACATCCTTGGCCGCCCTTCTTCAGTTGCCCTCAATCCAACGGGGTTTTAAAAATGGAACCAGATACTTATGCGGTTTCAGTCCATACCGCCCCGGCAAGAGAAAGACCACAATATCGAAAAGAACCGAGTGTTGTGATAGGAGATCGCTGGGAATGAATGCTAAACAATTCATAATCTTGCTCACTGTCACTTTTCTATCTCTCCTTACCATTTCATCCGTCATGTTTTATGATGATTTCCAAGAAGGTTGGAGCGCCTATGTAAAAAAGGACTATGAGACAGCACACAGGCTATGGTTGCCGTAAGCGGAACAGGGAAATTCCAGAGCGCAATTTTTTATGGGATTTATGTATGACTTTGGATATGGAGTTCAAGAAGACGACATTGAAGCCGTCAAGTGGTACCGACTTGCCGCCGAAAAGGGATATACCCAGGCAAATACAAGTATATATGCTTGGCAGAAAAGGGTGTTCCGGAATCATTTAAAAATTTGTTAGATACCATAATTTCTGCAAAAATTAGGTACCAAGAAGGGCCACCATTGGCTTCGATAAAAAAGTAAACGCGAATTTATTTTTTTTAAGGAAATACACGATGGGCCAAAAATAAATTGACAAAATATTGGAATTGGCGCAAGAGTTTTTTCAACATCGGAACGGATTGAAGCATTTCCAAAGGATTGCCGAGTCGGCTGAGGGATTAAAGGCGGTTATCAAGGTCAAACAATCCGGGCGGGGTAATTTGCCAAGGTCTCCTTTTAACAAGTTCCCACGGTTTATTTACCTATTTTCACAGATTCCCTAAAGTTTGTTACAAAAAAAGCTGATAACGAGTTAACAAAATTGTTAATTTATGGGGGATTAGATCATGCTAACTGAAGATACGATCTTTTGGAGCCTCAGTTTCTTTTTGGCAACCGTGGTTGCTTTTTTAGTCTTCTCACATATCCTGACTTAAAGGCTTTTGGCTTAGGCCTTCGTTTATCCGGAACATTCATATTTGCTAAATTATGTGTAAATATGAATGTTCCGGATAAGATCGGAAAATAACCGCAAGACAAAAAACCCGGTCCGCTCAAGCGGACCGGGTTTAAATTTGCAATTGCAGTTAGAAAAAAAGGCTAATAAGAACCTTTCGTTTCTTCCACACCCATATCTCTTAAATCATTATTTGACCATCCTTTGGAACTTTTAGAATCACCGCCTGAACCACCCTGTTGAACCCCGGCGCAACCGGCAACCACAAACATGAACATCAAAACGCAAAAAAACATTTTTACTTTCATTTTCTCCTCCAAGTCTCGAAGTCAACTGTTATTACATCTAATGAACACACTCTTATAAATAAAACCAGAAGCAGGGCATTTTGAGCAACACCTTCTGCGATTTCGTGAGCCCTATTGATCCCCCAGCTCTAACTATATATATTTCAGCAATTATGCTATTCTTATAGCATAATATTCAGATAATTTCCAATTCGTCTTTATTCTTGCGAAAGTGGGCTTAAATCCATGAAAAACTGGTTCATGCTGTCTCTAATAGGACTCGACCAACCCAACATTGTCGCTCGCTTGAGTGCGGGACTTTGTAAAAATAATTGCAATCTGGGCGACTCTTCCATGGTCCGACTGGGAAAATATTTTACCATCATGTTGATGGTCGAACATGAAGGGAGCAAGGGTTCATTGAATGCCATCATCGCTTCCATTTGCGATCCCCTTAAACTCAACGCCCATTTAGTGGAATTGGATGATGGAACCCAGCACAATTGCGAGCCGGATGTAAGAATCAGCCTGTTCGCTGAAGACCGTATGGGAATCGTGGAAGATGCTACTACCCCGCTCGCTCAGGCCGGATTAAATATTCTACATCTCGAATCCAATGTTGGGGAAGCTGGCGAATCGGGAACCTATTATATCCATCTCGAAGGCACCGTTTCGAATGGACTGAACCCCCTCTATGAAATCTTGGAAAAGCTGGAAAAGGAAAAAGGCATCAAATCCCACTTGATCCCCATCAACGCTCAGGTCACCTGATTTTCTAAACGGGGGAAAAGAGTTAAACCATTTCATCGCCACCGCCACCGATAACAATCTTTCCCTCTTCTTCAAGTTTTTTACAAACCGTAATAACCTTCTGCTGGGCTTTTTGAACTTCACTGATTTTTTTCGGCCCAAGAGATTCAAGGTCTTCCTTCATCATCAATGCGGCGCGTTCCGACATATTGGAGAACAGTTTTTCTTTCAACTCATCGGTAGCTGTTTTCAAACCAATCACGAGATCTTCCATGTTGATCTCTTTCATGATCATTTGGATACCGGCGTCGTCAATTTTAAGAATATCTTCAAACGTAAAGCGGAGGTCACGAATTTCTTTAGCCAGATCAGGATCTACCTCATCCATGGCTGTTAAAATAGCCGTCTCTGTAGCCCGATCCAAGGAACCCACCACTTCCGCCGCGATTTCAACACCACCCAGTTTATTACCGGAAACCGCACCTGAAGTCCTGAACTCAGCCTGCAAGGCTTCATCAAGCTCGCGGATCACGCTGGGCGCAACACGTTCCAGCGTTGCCAGGCGATGTATAATTTCCATCCGGTTTTCTTCCGGCAATTCCCGAATTGTCAAACTGGCAACCGGTGGGTCCAGGTGAGCCAATATAATCGCCGCAGTTTGAGGATGTTCGTTGGTGATAAACGAAGCAATGACTTTGGGATCCATCAACCGGACCGTTTCCAGTCCACCGCCCATTTCTTCACCCGGCGTGGTGATATTGTTCAAAATTTCTGTTGCCTTGGCTGGGTCCAAAGCCTGCATAAGAGCGGCTTTTAGAAAATCCATCCCGGCAAGACCCAAACCACCCGTCCCCGATAACGCCAGGTCATAGAACTCTTTATTGATAGAGTCCATGACACTCATGTCTACATTCCCAAGGGCCGCCATATAGTTACCAATATTCTGAATTTCCCGGTCATCCAAGTTAGCCAGAACCTTGGCGGCAACTTCTTCCCCCAAGGTTATCAGCAACACTGCGGCTCTTTCTGGACCCGATAGCTTTCTTGACATAAGTTATTGATTTTTAAAGAGATTAAGTTAATATAACTCCCGTTAATATGACCCCGCCAGCTCAACTTGTCAACCCTAAATGCCAATAAAGTGACGGAATACCCAGTTGTCCCCTTACGGTGCAATTTGTGGACCATAACAATTATCCGTATAATCCACCGGCGTAACCACTAGGAACAGGTGGGTGGAAAAGGCATATAAAATGAACTTAAAAATTGCAGATTTTTTTATCGGCACATTTGCCGGGAGTTTGGTAGCTCTAGTTGTGTACCTGGTCCTATCCACCCAGCCCAACATGCTCATTGCCATGGTTCTGGGCGGATTGATAGGAATGGTATTGGTCATGCCACTTACAATTCTCCTCATGCCCTTTGTCGGCGCATTTGAGGTGATGATCCCTCTGGGCATCATCGGAATGGGAGTGGGCATGACAACAGGAATGTTATCGGCGATTCCTGCCATATCCGGATATGCTGTAATTGCCTGGGGCGACCTGGCCGGCTTCACCGTTGCCATGCTCATCTATTTTTCCAATAAACACCTTATAAACCAATGAAGATAAACAAAAAATCCTATGACGGGGTTGCCCGGATTTTTGACTTTATGCGCGGTGGAGATATGCGCCGGTGGGGTCCCGATCAACGCGCCCTGTTCAAAAATCTGAAAGGCAGAGTTTTATATATAGGAATAGGAACCGGACAGGAAATTGTCAATTTCCCACCGGGACTGGATATCACCGCAGTGGACCTAAGTTATGCAATGCTCACCCGTTCCCATTCACGCGTGCAAAATTATAATGGCAGAATCCATCGTTGTCAGATGGATGCCCAGGCCACCGCGTTTCCGGACAACACCTTCGATACTATATTGACGGTTTGTGTCCTTTGTAGCGTGCAACAACCGGCGATCTGCCTGAAAGAACTGAAACGGGTGCTGAAACCCGATGGCGAACTGGTCATGTTTGAACATGTGTTGAGCAAAAATCCGGTTTACGCACTCATCCTGAAATTCATGTCGCACATTACCGAATATCTGGAAGGAACCTATCTGGACCGCGACACCGTGAACAATGCCGAGATGGCCGGATTCAAAATCCACTCGCATAAAAATGTTTATCTCGATATCGTCAAGGCTTTGAGGGCCAACCACTAGGCGTGGAACCAGTGTGGCGGTGACGCTGGCGCGACCGCCGAAACCTAAACTTCCCCCTGATAAGGGGGGCCAGGAGGGTTAAACATTCCCTGTTTAAGCACAACTTTGGAAACCTTATGATTCTTGGACTCGAAGACATACCCGGAGGCACTCCCCTCTTCTCATTTTTTACCTGGCTGGCTTTATCCGGATTGTTTTATCTGGTTTGCTACATGGCGGTGCTCAATGTTCTGGATGATCTGACCCGCAACAGCCTGCTAAAAATTCCCGCAATGCTCGGTGCCGCCATTCCCTCAGCGGGATTAATGGCCCTGTTCCAATACAAACCTTTTGTATTAGGAACCCTGATTTTGGTGGCGAATTTTTTCCGCGTACGGGACAAGATACAGAACACCCCGGAAAAATGGGAAAAAATCAAAATAAACCCAGCCCTGTTTTATATCGCCAGTTACGCTTATATCTTCCTGCTGATAGCATTAGCACTATATTTCCCCACACTAGCCCCGGCTACCGGGGAGTAAACGGTCCAGGGGATTTGTTTTTTCCGTCCTTGCGAGCGATGGAAAGGAGCGCGGCGATCCAGTTTTGTTAGTCGGCCCTCCGCCTAGGAGCCACTCGGCGTGGGGACAATGGGGGGTCATCCTGAGCGCGTCGAAGGATCTCTGTTTTAAATTTCATTGGCTGTCGGGCCATCCCGACTAGTTTAGGTTGGCGCGACAGCGGGCGATATAGGTGAGGTTGTTCATGGCGTAGGGTTGAATTTCGAGGGCTTTTTGAAAACACCGGATAGCTTCTTCATACCGTCTAAGATCAAACAGACATAATCCCATCCCGTTCAAGGCGCCAAAATGGTGCGGAATCCGGCGTAACACTTCCTCGCATTCTATGACCGATTCCTCGAATTGATCCATCATGAAAAGAAGGGTAGCGAGTTTGTTATGCGCTTCCGCAAAATCGGGGCATTTCTCGACTAAGGCCTGGAACATTTCAAGAGCCTGGTCGTGTTGCTGACGGTCCATCAACCGGGTAGCTTCATTCAGTTCCCGCTCCCTTTCAGGGCCCGCCTGACTATGCCAGAGGATCCATAACTCCCGGGTCGCATGCTCCCGAACGGAAGGATCGTCACTTTTAAGGTCTGCAAGGTATTGCCCAGTCTTGTCCATAAATTAAAGATACTACCAAGGGGGGTATTTTGTAAACGCTCCCTTTCATTTCCCTGACCAACCAGGTAAAATCCGACCTCAGGAGGAAAACTCATACTGTAGTCAACAATGGGTCTCTAAATGGAATTCGACAGCAGTCTTGATTCAAGGGTCAGATTGGCCGCATTTAGATTCTTGGAGGAAACCACGCATCTGAAAGGCGAAGTGTTCTCCCGCCACACTCTTCTTTAAGGCTTTAAATTTGATAACATCCGCATCCCTCTAATAAGCCCACAAGGTATTTTCAAACCGAAAATACTAAAATTTCCTCTGACTATAACCACTGTCCCACCAAACGAAAAAAAATCAAAACCCTATGATGACAACTTTAATGGGGAAAACCTAGAATATCGTTACCGAGGTACCGACCCAAACCATCCTGATAATGTTGGCTTGAGAAAAGCCATGAAACTACAACTTCCTTTGATTTATTTCTTTGGTCTGGTACCAAACAAATATTTACCTTGCTGGCCTGTCTATATTGTTGGAGACAACACAAAAAATTTAACCTTTAAGGTGCTGTTAGATGACCCAAAAATGGTGGAAGTGGAAATAGAAGAGTTTTGTGTCGCGGAGGATGACTCAGAGGCCAGAAGACAATATATAACCTCTAGCCTGAAAATTAGACTACATCAAAAATCATTTCGGGAGCGGGTGCTGAATGCATACAAGGAGCAATGCTCAATTTGCCGACTACGGCATAGGGAGTTATTAGAAGCCGCACATATTCTTCCCGACAAACACCCGTTAGGGGAGCCCGTTGTTTCCAACGGGTTGGCCCTCTGCAAACTTCATCATGCGGCATATGATAGAAATATTCTAGGAATTAGTCCGGACCTGCATATTCAAATCAGAAAAGATGTCCTTGAAGAAATAGATGGGCCGATACTTATTCATGGTCTGCAGGATTTTCAGGGAACTAAAATTTTTACCCCGCGATCTTCATATTTAAAACCAAACCCTGCATTTCTTGAAGAACGCTTCAAAATTTTCACAGAGGCTCATTAACAATTGAGCTTCACAGGTGTGGGTAAATTTTTGGAAAGCCGGGTTGTTTAATTTAATTCCATTTGCTTAGCCAAATATGGACCTAAGCTATTGGTCCTTTGAAATCAACTTTCCCACTTTTCCTTGAAAAGGGAGTTTAATATCTCTTTAGATTTTTTTTCTAATTCCTGATTATTTAACTCGGCGGCTAATACCTTTATAAGTGAGTTGAGTGAAATAAAAGTCATTAGCAAAATATGAGAGAGGGTTTTTCTTAAATGAGTTTCCATCTCTCGCGGGTTTTTTGGCCCTCCCCCTGGCTTGGCTCCCCCTAATAAAATCATTGAACCATAAAAAGTTCCATGTGGAATTTCTGAGGCATCTGCGTAGATCCCGAAAAAACCCATCTGCAAATTCTTAGAAATTTCTTGACCATATTTGCTTGAAATTAGCTCTAAACGATCCACAATAGTTTCTGGGGTCCATTTAGTAATTTCTTTTCCACGCTTGGTGGTAAAACTTTTTAAAGCTTCCTCTATTTCTTTGCTAATTTTTAAATTTTATTTTCCTGTCCATTTAAGTTTTATGATTTGATCGCCAACCTTGATTCCTCTATCTAGGTCCCTTATGGTTCTTTGAAGCCAATGTTTTTCAGCTTGTTTGGAAGCCTCTTCGCCTTTTGCAAAAATAAAAGTCACGTTAATGATTGTTTCAATAATTGTCCGGCTAATTATAAAACTGTCTCTAATTTTTGGGAATTTCCCTTTTGGTCTTTGACTTAACAAAATTAGAGAATCACAAGAATCTAAAATGGAATGAAATAGTGGAATAATAACATTCAAAAGTTTCTTGTCTTTCGGTAAAGTCTTAACAAGTAAAACCTCCAAAATCCTCATTTGCTTTTCAATATGGGTTCCTAACTCACGGTTTACATATTCCGAGCCATATTTTTTCTCTTTCATTGGAAGCTTAGATTCCCATAAAGATAAATAAAGTAGATAAAGAGGTAAATCGAGTAGATACTCTTTCAAGGGTTTAGCAAGTCCTTGGCTATTGCAAACCCCCTCAATCCCCCTTCACAGGGGGAAATTAATAAATCCACTGGGTCGTCATCGCGAGCCGCTGAAAGCTGAGTGACGATCCAGAATTTTTTCTGGATTTACCCCTTTGGGACACGAAAGTTTAGGTGAAACATCACGCCTTCGTTACACTCGCAATGACGGCAACCCCCCCTAGCCCCCTTGTCATGGGGGTTTCACGCTGGCCCTTCGATGTTTTACTCAGAGTGACACATTAATCCCCCTCACCTAGCCTCTCCCTTCAGGGGAGAGGGATTCTAAACCTGTTCCATCTCTGTTCATCCGTGTTTATCTGTAGCTAAGGTTTGAACGGCAACCACATGGGGGTATCGGAACGGTACTTTTCATACTCCTCACCAAACTGTTCTTCAAGCGCCTGTTCTTCAAAATGGATTCTAAACTGGAAACCAAACCAGGCCGAAAATGTGCCCAGTCCACCGACAATCCATGAGTGGGTCGTTACCGCATAGGCAAGTATGACCAGCATCATTGCTGTGTAGGTGGGGTGACGCATGAGACCGTGCAACTGGTCGGTTTTCAGGGTCTGTTTTTCTCGAAAGGCGATATTGAACTTAAAGCGCAACACCCCCAGCTGAACTATAGCCCAGATACGAAATACCGAGCCGGCGAAAAATAGTCCCGCGATCACCATCCCCTCCCCCAAGCCAACGGCAATACCGGTGGCACGGGCAACAAATGACATGCCCACCAAAGCCATGCAAATGGGTAACACATGCCCAAAGAGCTGTTGAAAATAAGGTTTATCAAAAGTGGTGTCTTCGGGCCTCTCGGTCAGGACAAAAATGACCATCTCTATAATTCCGAAAATAAAATTGATGCAGGAAACGAGCAGGAATCGTTCTATATTGGCATCGGTCATGCCCAACGGCACCAAGGGAGCCAGATAGGTGAGCCCGACCAGAGCAATGTTAAAATTGCGATTCTTGGTCAAACAAACGGCAAAAACGACGCAATATAAGGCAAAATTAATCTTTAACAGGAAAATTGCTTCCATCCCCACAACTCCTCCCCCATATAATGGGCCGGCTAGAGCCCCTGAAACGTGTCATTGCCGAATCTTTATAGTGAATCTGCTATACTGCTGTTTTTCAGGGTAGTTTTATTATAAGATAGTATAATATTCAACCCGTATACTCAATTTGTGACCCATTCGGTCAACACCGCAAATTGGGAATTTAACGGCTCATATTGGCAGGTTATTTATAAGGTTGCCTTATTTTTCATAACCGGCCTGTAGTAATAGAAACTGAGGAAATTAATGGATACAAAAGCTCTAGATATTCCGGACGAAGTCAGACAGGAAATTGACGCCTTCGCCGCAGAAGTAGAACGCCTGAACCGGGGCGAAGTCGGTGATGACGACTTCAAACGGTTTCGCCTGCAACAGGGAATTTATGGTCAGCGTCAGGATGGGGAACAAATGGTGCGGACCAAACTGCCTGCAGGAATAATGACCAGTGATCAATTGCGAGGCCTGGCCGATTTTGCCGAAAAATATTCCCACGGAATCCTTCACATCACCACACGTCAGGATATCCAACTGCATTATGTAAACATTCAAAATGTTCCCCAAGGTCTTGAAGAGCTTGCCCAGGCAGGGATCACCACCCGGGAAGCCTGTGGCAACACCGTTCGTAACGTAACCGCTTGCCACAAAGCCGGTACATGCGCTACAGAAGTATTTGATGTAGCCCCTTATGCCCTGGCGGTTTCCAAATATCTTCTGCGAAAGGATTTAACCCAGAACCTGCCGCGAAAGTTCAAGATCAGCTTCGGCGGTTGTAACGGATGCGGACTGGCACCCATCCACGATATTGGACTGAAGGCAGTTATCCAGAAAGATGGCGACAAGGAAGCGCGTGGGTTCCGCGTTCTGATTGGCGGTGGGCTGGGTTCATTCCCTCATGCCGCAAAACATTTAGTGGATTTCATTCCTGCCGACAAAATGCTGAGGATGTGTGAAGCGATTGTCTCTGTCTTCGACAAATACGGCGACAAAAGAAACCGCAATAAAGCCAGGTTGAAGTTTGTTGTCGATAAACTTGGCATGGATAAAATCACAGAACTCTATGAAGAAGAGTATGCGGCGCTTGATACAAAGGCCTACCCATCAATTGAACTGCCGGAAGGGGGTATTCCGGAAACGCCCGAGTATCAGCCCAATGACCAATTTGACTCCGACCTAGAGTTCATACTTTGGAAAAGCCGCAACATTGAGCCGCAAAAACAAGAAGGATTTTACAACCTTCAGATCAAATTGATCCTGGGTGATTTCGATGTTCCGCAGGCCAAAGCCCTGGCAAATATCGCCGAAAAATATGCCGGCGGGACCATCATCTGCACGGTCAACCAGAACGTGATGATTCCCTGGGCAAAAGAAGATGGCTTTGGTGCAATCTTTGCCGAGCTCAAAAAAATCGGTCTGCATAAAGCCGGAACCGAAGAGATCCGCGATATTACCTGTTGCCCAGGTTCAGAAACCTGCAACCTCGGTATCACGGCTTCCCGTGGGCTGGTGCAACAACTCAATACTGAGATGGAAAGTGGATTTGAGACCTCGAAGGATTTTGACCATATTACCATCAAGGCAAGCGGTTGCCCGAACTCCTGCGGACAGCATCATATTGCCTCCATCGGCTTTCATGGCGGAGCCAAAAAACTGAATGGGATTCTCACGCCACACTATGAAGTTTTTCTCGGTGGAAGGGTTTCGGAAGACCAGGTGGTGTTTGGCACATCGGTCATTAAAATTCCGGCTAAAAATGCTCCGGCGGCCATGAAGCTTGCTCTCGAAGACTATAAAACCGGAAAGCAGAACAGTGAAACGTTTGGCGAATACTTTGACCGCCAGGGTAAAATTTATTTTCGGGACTTGCTGAAACCGCTGAAAGACCTGCCGAACATTGAACAGTCTCCACAATCATATATCGACTATGGCTCTACGGTTAAGTTCAGCCTCGAAGACCGGGGCCAGGGAGAGGGTGCCGGTGCCGTCACTGACATGATCACCGACCGTCTCA
>CATMOP010000034.1 GCA_950072225.1 uncultured Nitrospina sp. | reverse complement strand
AACATTTTAAAAATTTATTATATCCAATTTTACTAGTGTTAACTCCAGTCTTAGTTTTATTCGCTATGATGGGTGATTGGGGAAGAATAGTTAACATTAGCTATACATTTACAGTACTTTTTTATTTTTATTTGCTACAAAATAATTTGTTGGAAACTAATTTTGAAAAAATTTTTCTTCTTCCTAATTTTTGTTGTGGTTGCGCTAGCTTTGGATGGAACCTTGGCCAAAGATATTTTTGATTATGGAATTCATACAGTATCTGGTTGGCTGGGCCTGGCTTTGACCATTGGCATTGTTCTCACCTTGATTTGGGCGGAATCTACCAAAACCCACCATGATAAAAACAACCGTGAGTAAATAAATTAGACTGTTAGACCTAAACGGATTCAGTCATTTTGGCATTCTGCAATAGACTCAATAACGCAAATGGTTCTGCCTGCGCATCGAGTTTAATCCATATGGTTCCATTTCCACCATGTGCTACGGTTGCTTTTTCCCCGGTATTTGTTTCCATCGCATCGATGGTAAATTTGAACTGTCCACTTGGGGAAATATATTCTGCCATATCTCCCAGCTCAATGCGGTTTTTAACTTCTACCTCCATCCAACCCGGCCGTTCATTTACGATCTGCCCACCAAATATTTGAGCTTGATTTTTTTCCTGCGGTGAATCAAATCGCTCGGTTTCCCGATTGGAGGCGGATATTAAAAATGCGGAAGTAAAACCCCGGTTGGCTGTCTTATCAATTTCTCCCAGTAAATTCAGATCGAAAGAACGCCCCTCCGTTAGATCGGTGATGGCCTTGCGGTAAGCCCGGGTAACCAAGGATAAATAATAAATAGATTTAGACCGGCCTTCAATTTTAAATGAAATGACACCCGCATCCTGAAGTGGTTTCAAATATTCCACCGCCCTCAAGTCTTTCGAATTCATAATATAAGTGCCGTGCTCATCTTCATCTATAGGCATCATTTCGCCATTTCGCTGGGTTTCCTCAATGGCATACTGCCCTTTCAATGGTTTATACTGCTCACTATCCTTTCCCTCTTCTTCATGAACATTGAATTCCCATCGGCAACTATTGGTGCATGTACCCTGATTGGCATCACGGTGATTGAAATAATTGGATAACAGGCAACGACCCGAATAAGCAATGCAAATCGACCCATGTACAAAAGCCTCCAGCTCTAAACCGGGAACCCGATGATGGATTTCCAGAATCTCCTCCAGCGAAAGCTCTCTTGATAAAATGATTCGTTTAACGCCAAGGTCGTACCAAAATTCAGCCGAAGTCCAGTTCATAGTATTGGTTTGCACCGAGAGATGAACCGGAATCTCCGGAAACTCTTTAAGGGCAAATTGAATCATTCCCGGATCAGCCATGATGAAGCCATCGGGTCCCAATGCGGCGTGTAGAGCCAAGGATTTTTTGAAGGATTCGATTTTCCGGTTGGGCGGAAGAATATTGGCAGTAATATAAATCTTCTTGCCCATTTTGTGGGTGTAGGCGACGGCATCTTCAAGCAAGTCATTTTTAAAGGGATTTTCTCTTGCTCTGAGGGAAAATTTGGGAACGCCCGCATACACCGCATCCGCACCATACGCCAAAGCGTATTTTAGTTTTTCGGGACTCCCAGCAGGTGCTAGTAATTCAGGGACCATGGTTGGATTCAATTCCTTAAAAGATTTTGGCATAGAGTCTTCCAGCTTACACCAATATGATGTGAAACTGCAACAATCCAGAACAATCGGCGATATTTTGAGTCAAAAGAAATACGAATAAAACGAGAGGTTAATCTAAAAACGATCAGCCGGCGGAGGGAGGGGGCTTGCCCTCTTGCAGGCTTTCCACCAAGCCCAGCGTAGAACGAAGTCTTTTTGCTAAAACTTTGAGTATGGGCATAAGAGACTGCGGATTGTGTTGTGCCAGGTGGTTAAACGTTTCCTGCGTCATCACCGATATTGTGCAGTCTTCTAAAGCCAGAACAGTCGCGGAACGAGGGAGAGAATCGATCAGGCTCATTTCTCCAAAAATATCATTCTCCTCGAGAATACCTATAATTTGTTCTTTGCCATTGCTCAATGTTTTGGATACTTGTACCCTTCCCGATTCAATAATATAAGCACAGTCACTCAACGTGCCTTCTTCAATAATTTTCTCGCCTTTTTTAAAGTATTTCTTTTTCATTTATACCCTTACCGAATAACTTGGAGGTTTTGTCTATCAGATAAAAATTATTGGTGGCGACAGGACCTGTCTTTTGGCTCCAAGGAGGAAATTCACACTGGGATCAAAACTTAAAGGACAGGTAGGCTACCGGTCCTTTACAATAGGTGAACACAGCTTTGAACTATAACTAAACATACGGAACAGCTACAGACTGCCAGCAGGGACGGTCTCGGTGGTCACTTGCTTTTTTTCCAGCTTGTCCAGCAGTCGCAATGTACATCTCAACCTGGTAACCAGGATCTTCAAAATCGGCATCAACGCCTGTGGATTGTTCCTGGCCAATGATCCAAAAGTATCCTGAGTTAATTTTCGGAGTCGACAATACTCCAACGCCTTAACGGTAGCCGAGCGAGGGAGCCCGTCAATTAGGCCCAGTTCTCCAAAAATATCGTCTGGAAACAGAATCCCCACAAACTGCTGTTCGCCATTTGGAAGAGACTTGAGAACCTCGGCCGTTCCCGATTCCAGGATATAAGCGCAGTCGCTTTTCTCACCCTCACGGATAATGGTTTCACCCTTTTTGCATTTCAAAATTTCGACTTGATTTGGCATGCTTGCAAACTCTCAAAAATTATTTGGATAGGCCATTAGCAAAACCACTAGTCGCCTCGCTATCAGAACCCGATCTTTGCGAGTCTGGCAGGTTCGGGGAGAACATAAATGCCACCAAACCCGCAAAGATCAGGAAAATAACTATGGGTGCCCAAGGCGATTTTTTCTCAGTCTTACCTCTCCTTTTCGATGCGGGCGCTTTGCCGTTCCGAGAGGAGGGTTTATTCAGGTCTTGAGTTTTGGTTTTCACTGTTGCTGTGCTCATTATTTCACCTCACTAAATTTTCAGATTATCTATACTGTTAAACTAACAGCACAGAGCATGCCAAACCCCAATAATTGTGGTGGAAAACATATAACCCATTATGAATAAAGGAGATAATGAAAAACCACGGTGGGCAAACCTGAAGGAGACTTAAGGAAATTTGTCTTATTCTGAGATAAAATATCTCAAATTGATACGATTTTGAGACAGTGAGACAAAACCTCGCTTAATTTACCGAGCGAAATTTCTTAATTTTTCTATAAAAAGTTGCCCGGCTGATGCCCAGATCCTTTGCAGCCTGGGGAACATTTCCATTTGTCCGGTTAAGAGCTTCTAAAAAAGCATGCTTTTCGATTTCATTAAAGGTGGGCCGGGTGGCTGGAGAAATGGAAGAAGATAGGGGTTGAGCCATTGGAACGGGGATGACAGTGGAGGCAGATTCTTGATTGTCCGGAACGGGAATAAACCGATTATCTTCGCCCACATGTCCTTCACGAAACTTCTGGATTTCTGGCGAAAGGTTTTCAATTTGAATGGTATCTGTTCGGGTGGAAACCATGGCCCGGTAAATCTCATTTTCAAGCTGACGCACATTTCCCGGCCAAGTATACCGAACCAGGGCTTCCAGCGCATAAGAGCTGACAGTGGTGATCTTTTTGGAAATGTCCGATTTATATTTTTTAAGAAAATGGTTGATCAGGATAGGAATATCCTCCTCCCGTTTCCTTAAAGGGGGTATGAATACCGAATAGACTACCAACCGGTAATACAAATCTTCACGGAACTTTCCTTGGCGGACCGCATTTTCCAGGTCCTTGTTTGTGGCGGAAATGATTCTTAAATCCACATGAATTTTTTTATTGCTACCGACCCTCTCGAAACTTTTATCCTGTAAAAAACGTAAAAGTTTTACCTGCATTTTTGGAGGCATCTCCCCCACTTCATCCAGAAAAAGGGTGCCGCCATTGGCCACCTCCAGTTTTCCCATCCGGGAATCATCGGCGCTTGTATAAGCTCCTTTTTCATGACCGAAAAACTCATTCTCCTGGAGTTCTTCGGGGATAGCTCCACAATTGATCGCGACAAAGTCCCCCGCCTTGTAGGCACTGTTAAAATGAAGAGCTTTCGCCACCAACTCCTTGCCGGTACCACTTTCTCCGTGGACGAAAACATTGATGTTGATTGCCGAAACCTCATCAATCTGGGCAAACACCTGCTTCATCGCATCGCTCTGCCCTATAATATTTTTATAGGAATAGGTTTCCTTCAGCTCTCCCTGCAAACGTTGGATCTTGTTGACCATCGTATGCATTTCGATGGCCCTTTCGACATTTATTTTCAGGCGAACCTTATCCACCGGTTTCGCCATATAATCAAACGCTCCAATTTTCATGGCTTCGACTGCGGAATCCACCGCCTCATTTTCCGTCACCACCAAAACCGGAATGTCCCGGTTTGCCAACTTTAAGCGTTTGAGAATATCCAATCCCGCGGACATATTGATGTCCAAACAAATCGCGTCGGGGTTTTCATCCAGCATATTCAGACAAAGTTCGCCGTTGTCAAAAACTTTAACCCGGTAACCCTGATCCTGAAGCCATCCCACCATCATTTTCCGATGGGGGATGTCCGTATCCACAACAAATAATAGTTCTTTAGTTGCCATGATCCTGTAGACAAAATTCCCTATGATATTTTTCTACAACTACATCGGACTGATGAATCCTTTACGCCTATCCTATCACATAGGCAAATCAGGCTGATCTGACAGCAATCGACTGCCATCACACCCTGGAGAAGCCTTGTAGCCCAAAGCCTTTGCATCAGAAAAATTTCCAAAATTGATATAGCCCTTTGTATTTTTAGGATAGCCCTTGCACTCCGGCCATTCATAAATCCGGGTTTTAGGGTCGCCCAGCAAGCCATAACTCAAAAACAGGTTATAGTCCATATTCTCCGGTTTGGTTGGAGGAAAGGGGAGCCTGTTTTCCCGGCGGAACTCCCAGGGCGGAACGGGAGCTTTCTGAACCCACAGACCAAGTTTATTTTTCCAGGCTTTATATTCCAGCTTTTCAAGAAAACTGCTGTGGGGGTGCTTCACCCTGTAATGCCAGGCCAACCCCGCTTTGAGCATTTCTTCATTCAACAATTTACTGTCGGGCAAAAAAACCTCTCCAATCAAGCGGTCATACTTGTCCTTAAAGGTATAGTTCACCCGCACCGTTTTCTCCAGGGCCAAATCCACTGCCAGCCTTCGGGCTGGCTTGCCAAACGGCTGACCCATTTCCGGAGCATCAATATCCGCCAAACGCACCTTGTATAATCTATCGCGTTCCGTCTTTACCGTTAACGTGTCCCCATCCTGGATCTGAACCACTTCGCCATTTACCGTCTTCAACTTTGCTTGCGGCACCAGAAACAGCATCAACACTAATAAACTTGTTTTGATTCCCATAACAAAATTCTACACCGGCGAGCCGCCGGTGGCAATGGGGCGGTGACGCTAACGCGACCGCCAAAGGCATAGAGCATTTAGGCCGAGGCAAACTATTGTTCGCCTGTAAAGCTATTGCTAGTTGCCCCCTCGCTAGAGGGTACGTTCAATCATGAACCGAACATCGTCATTGGCGTTGGTGTATTCGATCTTTATTTTTGGGTATTTGGACTGAAACACACGAAACACTTCATCAACAAAGCCCTGGCCCACGGTAGAAATATCTTTAAAATTTAAAACCACATGTTTAAACTTTTCTAACCCCAAAACAATACGCCGCGCCTGCGAGCGGGAGACATAGCGTTCATCGCCCAGCATGCTCAACTGCACTACAAAATTGGTCTTGTCAAACTTTGGCATTCCTTCAGAGTCTTCGTGCTGATATTCAGCATAAATTTCCTGCATTTTTCTTTTTGAATCCAGACTTATGGTCATTTCCAAGCCCGTTCCTGTCGTTTTTTCATCATTCGCCGTTTCTAAAAACCAGTCTTGATCCCAATTTTCTCTTTTATAAAATATTCCTCTTGAAGTTATAAGAAATTCATCGAAGGCCCGGGAAGAAAAAAATATGCCCTCTCCGGTATGGTTTTCCGGGTCGGTGGTAAATTTCCCCTTTGAAAGGTGCAGGGCGCTTTCCCGCTCATCTTCCAAATTCAAGGCGTTCTTGATCTTCCAAAAAACACCAACGCCATCATCACAAATTCTTATTTTAATTGAATTAGATTCCCACTCCGTGTCTATATCCACCCTGGTTCCCTCTGAATGTTCAATGGCGTTGTTGAGCATTTCCGAAAAACCGTATTCGCAAATTTGCCGAACGTTGTTAGGGAGCGTCTCAAAATCCTCTTTAAAGCTTTCTTTCCAGACTTTATGTTCCTCGACTTTGTCTTTCAGAGAAACAGTCACTTCTTTATTCTTTTCCGTTTTTAAAAAATATTTTGTCTGCCGGGTGGTGCCAGATTTAATGATCTTTCCATCACGAAGCAACCGGTTCAAATGCCTATGGACCGTCGTGCGGCTGCACAAAAAAGCCTCTGCGGCTTTGGCAACAATATTTTTCGGGTGCACCGGTAATTTTGCTAAAAGATAACTGCGAATTTCTTCCGCCTGGTTCTTGACCATTTTAAATCCTCTATTACAACTAGTTATAATTATTATTATAACTAGTTGTAATACACCTGTCAATCGGGATAATTCAAGAAATTATCTTAAAAATAAGCTATATATAGATGGTTAGTAACTATAACTACATAATTTAATTATTATAACTAGTTTATAACCTATTTATAACTACTGGAATATGCTTTTATAACGGGTTACAAATGAATGGGGGTGAGGGGGCGGAGAACCTCCGCAGAGGTACAATTGGCAAGGGCTTTTTGGGCCGAGAAGAATGGTTACTAGCCAGAGATAGTTATGGCTCGCTGCGTCCAGCGCGTTATGCTAATCATTTGCCTTTACCCGTTCCGGGCATGAAGGCAATGGTTGAATACCACGCATGCCCCGAAGGGGTATCACGCTGGCCACGCCTAGTGGGGTTTTCGTGAGCGGTAGATAAGAAAAGCGCCTGCAATCAACAGGAAAATACTATAAAAACTGCCTCGGCTGAGGTCCATAATAAGCGGCGCATCGGGCTCTCTAAACTGTTCTCCAAAAATCCGTACCACCGCATAGATCGCCAGGAACTCTCCTGTCAATCTTCCCGGAGATGCCAGGACATCTGTCTTCCACAACCGCCATTGGCTGTACACCAGTAATAAGGCCCCTTCCAGTCCGGCTTCGTAAAGTTGGGAAGGGTGACGGGGAGCAATTTGTTCCAAAGGCGTTCCCAGCAGGGAAGCGCTTTGAGGAAAGATCACCGCCCAGGGAACCTGGGTGACCTTGCCCCACAGTTCCCCGTTGATGAAATTGGCGATGCGTCCGAGCAAAATTCCCGGCGGCACCAGAGGGCATAACAAGTCGCCGAGTTGTAGAAAAGAAAGTTTCAGTTTTTTCGCCACCCACCAGCAGGCCACAAGCACACCGATGAACCCGCCGTGACTGGCCATTCCTCCCTTCCAAACCTGGAATATGATCCAGGGTTGGTGCAGAGTTTCATCCAACGCATAAAACACCATGTATCCCATTCGCCCACCCAGCAAAACCCCGATCATCATGGCGGTGATGGTGAACGACTGCTGTTCGGGAGTGAGCGCAGCCTTGCCATGCTTGCAAAAAAGATGCAGGAGCCACATCCCGGCCAGAAAGCCTAACGCATAGGCCAGCCCGTAATAGCGGATGCCGAAACTTTCTGTGAACTGGAAAAGAAAAGGATCTAAATCGTGAACCCAGTAATTGGAATTTGCCATAGTTTCAAGCCCTCTAGCGAGGGAGGCAATTAAGCGGGGGCTTACTCAGCCAAGACAAATTATTGCTCGCCAGAAATAGTTATTGCTACTTGGCTGCGGGGCCTGCCCCGCTCAAGAATTCGGCGGCATCGATCGCGCCATAGGTGAAGACCATATCCGCACCAGCCCGGCGCAGGCTGATAAGCGATTCTATCAGACAGCTTTCATAATCGAGCCAACCTTTTTCGGCGGCGGCCTTGAGCATGGCATATTCTCCGCTGACATGGTAGGCGGCGATGGGGAGGGCGGAAACCTCACGTGTTAAGCGGATGATATCCAGATAAGGCAGGCCGGGTTTGATCAGCAACCAGTCCGCGCCTTCTTCTTCATCCAGCATGATTTCCCGTATCGCCTCACGGGTATTGGCCGGATCCATCTGATAGGTTTTTTTATCGCCCTCTTTGGGGGCAGAATTGAGCGCGTCACGAAACGGCCCATAAAACGCCGAAGCGTATTTCGCGCAGTAACTGCAGATCAGCACATCCTTAAACCCGGCATCGTCCAAAGCCCAGCGTATGGCCTCGACCCGGCCGTCCATCATGTCCGAAGGCGCTACCACATCGGCTCCCGCTTCCGCCTGGGCCACTGCCATTTTGGCAAGCAGGGGGAGCGTCTCGTCGTTCAGGATTTTGCCGTCTTGGACTAGTCCGTCATGTCCATCACAGGAATAAGGGTCCAACGCAACATCGGTGATAACCAACATACCGGGAATCGTTTTCTTCAATTCCTTTACCGCCCGTTGCAGCAGTCCGTTGGGATTGAGGCTTTCCTTGCCCTCCGAATTTTTCAAGGAATCGTCCAAAGCGGGGAAGAGGGCCACTGCTGGGACCCCCAGATCAAATGCCTGTTGGCAATCGGCAACGAGCTGGTCGATGGAAAGTCTTGAGATGCCCGGCATCGACACAATCGGAGTGCGAAGGTTGCTGCCTTCCTGGACAAAAGCGGGCCAGACCAGGTTGGCCGGGCTTACTACCGTTTCCCGGATCAGTCCACGAATGGCCGGATTCAATCTATTTCTGCGCGGTCGGTGAATCATACACGGTATCTTATTGTAGTTAAAGGCGGTTTACCAGTATAAAGAAGGATAACGAATCAAATTGTCCTTTGCAACCTAAAGCAAAACCCTGCCGAGAATTCGACAGGGTTTATAGATTTATGCCCCTAAAAAGGGGCGAAAACTGGCTCCGGTGAGAGGACTCGAACCTCTAACAACTCGGTTAACAGCCGAGTGCGCTACCATTGCGCCACACCGGAATGGTTTTTTTTGTATAGGATTAAAACACTGATATTTAATCGTTTTGTATCATATTGTCAAGAGGATTTGAACCCCCACTAGGAGTGGGGCCAGCTAGCAATCACTTTCTCTGGCTAGCAAAGGGTTATCTCGGCCCAACCAAGCTTTTGCCGGTTGCCCCCCTGCGGCTAGCAGTTACCTCATTTCCAGTCGCCCTTCCATCGATTTCAACAGGGTCACGGAGTCAGCATATTCAATATCCGAACCCACTGGCAGGCCCCTGGCGATACGCGTGACCTTGACCGAGAAAGGTTTCAAAACCTTGGAGATATAAACCGCAGTGGATTCGCCTTCCATATCCGGATTGGTGGCCAGGATAACCTCCTTAATTCCTAGCTTGCTGACTTTCTCTTTCAACGCTTCAATGTTCAGGTCATCGGGTCCAATGCCATCCAGCGGGGAAATAACCCCCATGAGCACATGATAAACTCCTTTGAAATAACCCATGTTTTCCAGCACATAAACATCGTGCGGTTCTTCCACTACACAAATCTGTGAATGGTCACGGGAGGTGTCTGAACAAATATCGCAGGGCTCTGACTCGGTAATGCCATGGCATATCGAACAGAGAATGATCTTTTCCTTAAGGTTCTGAATGGCTGAGGCGAGCTTATTCGCTTGATCCGCTTTTCCGCGCATCAAGAAAAACGACAACCGTTCGGCGGTTTTCTGGCCAATACCAGGAAGTTTCTTCAGTTCATCTATGAGTTCTGTAACAGCGGGTGGTCTTTTCACGGCAAGACGGCTAATGAAAAAAGTTGATTTTTATCGGATCCAGCACCACGCTGGCGTCGGCTCTTATGTGAAGAGTCCCGGAATTTTCAGGCCCCCAGTCAATTTGGACATTTCATCCTGCGCCAGTTCTTTCACTTTCTTATGAACTTCGTTCATAGCGCCCGTAATCAAGTCTTCGAGCACTTCACGGTCGTTCATATTGATCAACTCGTCATCTATACGGATCGAGATAATTTCATGGAGACCATTGGCAACAACCTTCACCATTCCGCCGCCGGTAGACACTTCCACCGTTTTTTCAGCAAGGCCTTCCTGAATTTCGGAAAGCTTGCCCTGCATGTCCTGAGCCTGTTTGAATAAGGAAGTCCAGTTTTTATCAAACATCGAAGTACCTGTTGTTTAGGGAATTTTTTATAGGAACCTCTAATCACTCAATAATTTTATGTGTTGGCAATTTGCGGGCCTTTTAAATAAAGGCCCGCTCAAAGCTACAGATAATTTATTGAGACGCTCTTATTTCACCACAATGCCCCCGAAGATTTCCAGAGCATCCTGAATGATTTCCGATTCTGTTTTCTGCCTGCTTTGGCTATCATCATTCCTGGTTTTTTTTTTCTGCTCATTTGAAGAAGGGCTCGGGGTAGGCCGAGCCTCACCCAGTTTCAGGACTACCTGCACCTCATGGCCGCTGGCTGACCGGACCATGTCCTTGATGAACTGGACATTTTCCGGGGTCTCCACCATTTCAAGGGCGAAAGGGTCTGAAAACATAAGTTGAATTTCTTTTTCGTTCAGCGCGAGCACCTGGCATTTATCCAGATAATGTTCGAAAGCAGGCCGTTTTCGGGAAACTTCTTGGCGGATCCTGGCCCAGATCGAAGAATCAAAAGAACCATTTTCTGATTGGACAATGGATTGGCTTTTCGCTGGAGATGCGGCGGAATCGCTTTGCGTGGAGGGCGCTACGGGTTGGGCCTGCTGAACTTCGCCTTCCGCCTGGTTGATCTTGTGGATGAGGGCATCAATTTTTTTAAAATGCCGAGTTTCAGTTAGCCTCAGAATGGCCATTTCAAAAACCATCTGCGCCAGAGAACTACGTTTCATTTCTGTTTCGGCACGGGAAAGAATGGTAAACATTTGTTGCAACCCATCGGCGTGGAATCCTTCCGCCTGTTTTTTCAGAACTTCCAGGTTGCAGGTCTGGGCGTTCAGCAGGGTTTCTGGATTGCGGGAAACTTTGACCATCAGCAGGTTCCTTAAATATTCCATCACACTGCGGCAAAACAGGCCCAAGTCTT
>CATMOP010000033.1 GCA_950072225.1 uncultured Nitrospina sp. | reverse complement strand
TGGCCATCCGACCTAGCTGCCAGTTATAGACTTCAGGCATTATCGTACCTCCTTAGTAACATTGGTTAAACGTTGAAAAAAATCAACCCCCTAACTTAATTTTACGCAAACAAACTCAATTAATCCTTCTTCAATTTTACAAACCAAAACATAAAAAAAGGCTGGTTAACCAACACCAGCCCTTAATTCATAAACTTCAACGCAACGGTCACAAGCCCCGTCTCTACTTTCCCAATCTGGAAAATCGATTTGAATGGCTTCAATCACCATTTCATCACAAATACTTTCAGGATCGTCCACCCAGTTATAAGTCGGGAATTTACAAAGCGGACAAGGGGACCCTTGCAGATGGATATAATCTTTGTCTTCATCCGTCATTTCTCCCGGATCCACATATTTGCTCATCAGGGTATCGAGATCGGTGGCCATGGACAGAAGCTCTTCGTGCGTCAGTTTCTCAGTTTTCCACAGCCCTTCAAAAATTCCCTTTCTCTGCTTTTCCGGGATTTTACGGTAAAAGTTATCGAATTCACGGTACCTGCCTTCCTTAGGTATAGTAGCAACAACGCCCATTCGCCCCAACCGGGAGTCCACATACATATTCCACAAAAGCCTGAACCTCGCTGTTATGAGGTTCTTCACTGATGGATTGCCAGGGATAAAAGCGTCTTCATAGTCAAACTCAGGGTCGACCATATCTTTGGCATGCATAAATTCATGGATCAGGAAGGCATCGAGTTCCTGAGCTTCTTCAGGATTGCTAAACCGGCTGGCCAAAACTCTCATTTCAATGAGGGGGTTCCCGGAAACACGATTGAGAACATTGGAACCTTCGTCCACTTTATTGATCGCCCGTTTCACCGTCACTTCTTTGATGCGTTCCTCAAATTCACGGGCCAGATCATAAGAGATTTCGTTATTTTTTTCGTCGTCATCTTCAATTTCGTCGTCATCTTCAATTTCGTCGTCACCATCAATTTCAGCGACTGCCGTTTGGCTCTCTTCCGCCTCAGCCTGTTCCCCTTCTCCATTGGCTTCAACTTGCTCCGCCAAGGCCTCTTCCTGAACATCCTCCTGATTTTCAAGTTCCTCAGACTCAGTTTTTGGAGCCAGCTCCAGAATCGACTTTTTAACAGTACGCCTGCGTTTGGGAATAAGACCTACCGCTTCCAGAGCACGTAACACGTGATCTCCCAGCTTTAATCTCTCAAGAAAAAATAGACGGTTAACCTTTTCAAAGGCGGCCTCCCGGTCATCTTCGGGGAGTTCATAAATGGGATCGGCGAGGGAATGGAATTCGTCATAATCAGCACGAAAGCCGGATCTTTCCAAATGGTTAAGATGCCGAAAAGCAGACTCTTCCATTAATTGAGCACTATAATTGATCTTCATTCATCTACACCACTGTAATGGTTAAAAATTTTTACAAACCCCGCTAAAAGGGCAAAGTCTTTCCTCAAATTAAGATCAAACGATGCAGTAATTTATCTCCTTTTAAAGGTCTGTGTCAAGACAAATGGCCTTTAATTTTTATATTGTTACGCCTTGAAAAAGCCTTCCATTACACATTCATGAACCCAGGCTTCCCAATGATTCCAAGATGACCTTTAAATTTTTATAACCTCAAACTTTTAAAAGGTTTTCAGGCAATCAGCCAAACTTGCCAACAACCCGGATTTCCAGGAAATTCGAACTCTTGCCAGAATTTCCCTAAAAAAACTCAATTATTACTGCCGTTTAAGCTGCTAAACATCATTTGCCAAGTCTTACCAGGAAAAAACCAAAGTGGCATCGGCTAATATTCAAGCAACGATGACGAAACTATTTTTTATCGACCGAATCTTTGAATTTTTCGATATCCTGAAGCGCCTTCATGATCTGCTCCGGATCGCCTAAATCTTTGGCAATTTTCCTGGCTTTAGCAATGAATTCGTCCGCAGGGTCATATCTTGAAACCATAATCTCCATCCGGGCTACCGTCAAATAAAACTGAATCAGGCTAGTCCAGCTCTTGGTTTTTTCAAAGCAACTGCTGGCTTGGTTGAAATAATTTTCCGCTTCCTCAAACAAGAAGTCTTTAAACTTCAAGTTACCCAGATAGGTCAAGTCCTGACCAGCACCTTGATAATCCTCAATCTCACGGGTAAGTGCCAAAGCTTTCAGATAGGTATCTTCAGCATTTTTACGCTCGCCATTGCTAAAGGCGAGATTACCAAGGTTACGGTAATCTTCGGCTATTTCTTTTTTGTCGTTCAACCGACTGGAGAGGGCAAAAGCTTGTCTGAAGTTTTCACCGGCCTTCTCCTTATATCCCCGACCAATATTGAACTTACCCAAAAACCTGAGGTCGATGATAATCTCCTTTGGATCGTCAAGCATCTGGGAGTTTTCCAGAGCCTTTTTGTAGTAGTCCTCCTGCTTGGTGCGTTCCTTTTTTTCCACATAGATATTCGAGAGAATACGGCAATCGGCGCAAGCATTCCTATAATCTTTAATTTCCTCAGAAATTGCCAAGGATTTTAGCGCAAATTTTTCCGATTGTGACCAGTCTTCCTTTTGCAGGTAAAGGTTATAAATATTCCGGTTATCTTCCGCCATCTCCGGCTTGTTTCCAGACTGGGTATTGATTTCCAGGGCCTTCAAATAATTTTTCTCGGCGTTAAACCAGTCGGTTTTCTGCAGATTAATATTTCCCAGGTTGCGGTGCTCAGACATTATTCCAGCCGTGTTATTGCTGTCCTGGTGAACCTTTAAGGATTTTTTGACTAGCTTTTCCGCCTTATCCATTTTTCCCGTCATAATCAGGACATTCAAATAACTGCCATATATATCCTGAAGACCTTTTTTGTCCTTCAACTCCTGCTTAAGCTCAATGGCGCGGGCATAGTTTTCTTCGGATTCAGCATAATCCTGCTTTTGCATAAAAATACTCCCCAGGTTCCCCAAGGCCGCGCTCAATGCCGCCTTGTCGCCTGATTTTTCATGCATGGCAATGGCCTCCTTTGCCAAATCACATGCTTCATCCCACTCATTGGCCATGAACAAAACATTTCCCAAATCGCTCAACAAGGCCAGCTTGAGTTTGCTGTCTTTCTCGGCCTCCGGCTTCCTGAGGGCTTCGCGAATTTGCTGTTTTCTATTTTTCAGGTATTTGGGCTGGGAAAAAATGAGCATCAACTTGTTCTGCACCTCCTGAACCGACCCCACCTCTTTCATGGCCTCATACAAATCACTGGCCCGCATCAAATAATCTTCCGCTTGATCAAACTCTTCCTTTTTTATAAAAATATCTCCCAGCGATTCACATTGCTGGGCGATTCCAGGCCGGTTCTCCTGTTTTTCCATCAGCTCCAGAGATTTGAAATACTGTTCTTTGGCGCCGTCCCAGTCTTTCTGTAAACTTCTGACATTACCCAGGTTGGCATAACCTCTGGCTTCCCCCATCCCGTCACCCAATTCCTGCATGGCTTTCAGTGATTTCTCATAGTATTCCCAGGCCGGATCGAGCTGGTTTTTGTTGAGATAAATATTTCCCAGGCTTCCCAGCAGATACGAGTTTCTACGCTTGTCAGAATCACCCACCACCTCCAAAGCTTTTTTGAAATTGGCCTCGGCCTCATCCACCTTTTCCGTTTGCCCTTCACTGGCCATTTGCAGATAAATCCCGGCAAGGTTGGCGTAACAGATTCCGGCCGAGGTTTTGTCCGCCATGTCTTCCAACACGGCGATGGTTTTTTGAATGGTTTCCGCCACCTTGTCCATCCGTTTCCACTGAAAATAGAGCTCTTCCAGATCCTGCAGTTTGGCGACGACCTTGGTCTTTTGTCCTGTTGATGTGAGGGACTCCACTTCGGCCAACAGGGCAGATTCATTCTTCTTCAAATAGGTGGGATGTTTTTTGAGGGACTCGACTTTACCTTCCAGTTGCTGGATTTTTCGTTCATCCTGCTTCGCCAGTGCCATGAACTCCTTGGCTTTCTGGTAGTAATCAATGGCCTGTTCCAATTCATCTTTTTTCAGACTGGTGTTGCCCAGATATTCGTTATAAATTCCCTGGCCAAGTGGATCGTTGGTCTCAACCATGATCAGCAGGGCTTTTTGGTAACTCTCTTCTGCCTTTTCCAGACTGCCTTGATAAAAATAAACACTACCGAGGTTGCCAAGGGAACTTTCGATGCCTTTAGCATCCTTGAGTTTTTCCATAAAGGTTAAAGAACGGGAATAAAAATCTTCCGCCTTATCGAACTGTTTGCTTTGAAAAAAAATATTGCCCAGGTTCCCAAGCACATAAGCCTGGCCCGTGTCGTCCCCGGCCTTTTCCATACACTTCAACGCTTCACGGAAGTTGGACTCCGCCTCCTCAATATTGTTTTTTTTCAAACTCTCATAACCGAGTTTCTCGAAATTTCTACCCTCATCCATACCTGGTACCACCTTCACAAAAGTAAGTTTGTAATTAAAATTAAAAAAAACTTCCGAACCCCAAGACCGCCGTTCATCCCGGCCCTGCGAAATCGGAAAATGCTGAAAACAGTTTATATTTCACGGATTTAGACTATGAATTATAAAGGCCAAACCGCCCCCTGTCAACAAGGCGGAGAGCCTCCGCAGGAAACTTGCAATATCTTTATATTGCGGGCAAACGGCTTCTCGGCCTAATGAGCACTGCTAGCTGGCCCCACGCCGAGTGGGCCCGATCCGGCCCGGGGACATAACTTTATCTTGCGGACACACGAGGGTTATTATAAATTGGCCCCTTGCTAAGAGGAGTTCACGTGAAAAAATGAAAAAAATAGAAAAGCTGATCAATGCATTAACCTGGGAAGGTTCGCTAACCTTCGCCGGGAACCTTGAGTTTGCCACAGAACTGGAAAAGAAAATTCCCCATCTGGAATCCCAGGAGCATGAAGGAAGCACCCTGTGGTTCGAAAATGGGTCTGCCAGCATGGCCAATACCCGTGTCATCGTCAATCCGACCGGACATATAGTCTTTTACAACGATAAGGGCAGGCGTTTTCTCTGTTCCGATCCGGAAGGCCATCCTCTGCATGAGGCCCTATGGACCCACGATGATAATTCCGGTGAGACGCAACTGGCCCAGGCCAGGATGCAACTCGACAGTCGGCAATGGGTCGGCATCAAACCACGTGCCAAAACCTTCCAGACGCAAATCGACATCAGCAGTCATGACGGTTGGGAAAAAATACCGCTCGATGCCCTGCGCGAAAAAGCCGCCGAAGCCTGGCGCGTCCCCTTCTCCGAGGTAAAATATTTTTATGATGATGAACACATGGTTCATCAGGGAGACGGCAAATACAATATCCAACTAACTAAAGATGGACTCTACGCCCTGCACGAAGGAAGTTTTGACAAATCTCTTTTTATCAGTTTCATGTTCCAGGTCAACTGGGCCCGGCTCGACCTGATTCCGGTCGTTGAACTTTTCCAGTCCACCTTGCCCGGAACCGGTGGAGCGGTGTTCGAATTCATCTGGGGCATCTATAACGACCAGTCGCGGGAAGAGGAATTGCCGCCCCTGAGGTATCGTGGTCTTCCCACTTATCCCTCGAAAGAGGCATTCAATATTTTTTCGGCGTTTTTTGAACCACAGGGACCGGAAGGCAAAGACATCAAAAAAATATTCATGGACCCTATGGCCTCACATGAGATCACCTGGACGTCGCAAAAACACGCACCTGTACGCTATTTCGATGACAAGCAGAAAATAGTCATCACCGCGCAAGACGGCTACCTTTACAAAGTCACTTCTTATGATGACCCGATCACTTTTCCCTACATCAATTGCGGAGGAATAAAAAAACCGCCCATTGGGCGGGAAGTCAGAGTGGGAACACAATCGTTCAGTCTGCTGGAAGGGAAACTTAGCAGGGAAATTCCTTTCGATCCCATCTGGGGACTCCGTCCCCAGACGTATCCAACCAAAGAACAACCCCAGCCCCCGTTTACCTGGAAATGGTTCTTCAACGGGGAACCCCCGCTGGTCGATCCGGTCAAGGCGCAATATACGGTTCCGTTTTATCCCGAAGGTGCGGCCGATATTGATGAGTCCTCCCTGCAACCGATGGTGCTCGACCAGATGTTCTACTACATGGAAATGGCCCCGAACATGCCCCAACGGCTGGAAAAAATAAACAGGGTTCTCATTCACACATTTGACACCGTTCTGGCCGGTTGCATCGATTGCACCAAAGAACGTGAATACACTGTCCTGTTCAGCGACCCGGAGTTTGCACAGAAAAACGCACAATTGTTGTGGAACTACGCCACATCACGCGACCAGTTGAAAAATCTGGAAAAGGTATCGTTTCTGCCGGAAAAGGAAAATATCGCCCACGCCTATACCTCCAAATACGGGCTGATCTTTAAATGGCTTCCGTTCATGTATCATCAAGACCGTGAAGCCTGCGAAAGCATGCTGAAGACTTTGGCGGGGATCCTTCTGCCCGGTGGATTCCTCTACCTGGTCGGGCCGCGTCCTCTGGAAGGCCTGTTTGAGCATTATGGACTGGATAAACTTTACAATGATCCGATTGGCAATATGCCCTTTTTCCGCCAGCATGTGAAGATGTGCCCGGAAAACCAGGTCAACCCCGACCTCTGCGTATTCCTATTAGAGAAAAAGGAGCCGGAAGCGAAAAAAGAAATCCAACCCGCCCCAGAACAAGCAGAGTTCGATGGCACCCTGCCGCAAATGCGTAGCTTTAAAAGACCCAACCACTAGCCGTGGAGGCAGATGGCAAAAGCCCGAAAAACAAATTATAGTTTCGGCGCGTAAGATGAAAACATCAACTTTACCAGCGGAGGTTCTCCGCCCACTAGGCGTAGGGCCAAGAGAATGTTTAAACAATGATTGTTAAATGCGCAACGGCCATTGCTAGCTTGACGGGTATCGACTTATTGGCCCCACGCCGAGTGGCTAGAGCATTACTTCGGGGGCGAGGTTACTTTCATGCGCTTCGCGATGGTTTTTCACATAGAGGTCTGGCAAATCGCTGGTGCCGAAATGCGTGATATACAGTAAAACGTGCTCGCGGGCATTGATGCGCAGTGCCCAGGGATCGAAATCGTTACGGTAAAAGTCTTCGTATCGCGCCATCGCTTCTTCCGTGGTCTGGCCCGAATCCGGGGTGTAATAAAAATCCAGAGCCAGGTCGTGCTCGGGGTTTTCCTTGACCCTTATTTTGTATTCCTCGGTCTGGAACATCACCGGAGCACTTTTATACAGCACGAAAAAATACATTTCCACCGATGGAATCATGCCCTGGTTCTGTATCAGGAACTGTCGCGTGTCTTCGGCCTCTTCCGGAGTTTCGCTGGGGAACCCATAAAAACACATCACGTGGCTCCAGATGCCCACCCGCTTGGCCTGCTCCAGGTTGATTTTCGCGGCCTTGATATCGGTATCTTTCTTCACCAGTTTGATGATGCGTTCGTTGGCCGACTCCAGCCCGTAATACAGAGACCGGCAACCGGATTTATGTGCCATGTCCCATAACTTGGGATCCAGCAATTGCGATTCAAATCGGATGAGTGTGGTCCAGTAAATGCCAAGATCGCGTTCGACCATCATTGGTGGAAGTTTTATGAATAAGGCCGGCGGAAACGACTCATCGGTAAACATAAAATGTTTGGCGTTGAGTTTGTTTTTCAGGTATTCCAGTTCATCGACGATCTGCTCGGCATGCTTGGCGCGGAACTGGTCGATATAACCTGCACCGTGATCGCAAAACGTGCATTTGCCCCAGTAACAACCGCGCGTGCCAAGATAGGGCACGAGTTTTTCTGGCGAAAAATATTTTTCCCACGGCATACCGTCAAAATCTGGTGGCGGCAATTCGGTAACATTTTCCTGATAGGTGTCGTTGACGTGCATGCTGCCTTCTTCATCTTTATAGATGAGGTTGGAGACTTCGGACATTTTCCGTTTGCCCGCCAGCGCTTCTACCAGCCAGACCAGGGCGTGCTCGCCCTCATAGGTGATCATCGAATCGAACACCTTGCCAAAGAAATGTGGCAATTTGGCAAATTCATCCTTGAGCCGGGTGATGACGTTGCCGCCAACGGTCACATGAATATCGGGATAAGCCTCTTTGATTAGTGTGGCAAAGGTGATGCCCGCCATCAATTGTACCGGGGTGCCAATGGAGATGCCGACGACATCGGGGTTTTCTTTTTTGATGGATCTCAACACCAACTGACGGCAGATGTCGGCATAAACATTGACCTGCTTGTCGTAGGGAACTTTTAAAAGATCTTCAGAGACCCAGGGCCGGTACACGTTGAGGTTGCTCTCGACCGGATAAAAATTGATACTGGCGGGAAAGTAGCAGACAGAAATATATTCCATGACTTCCCGGAAAGCGTTGAGCGCCCATTCGGCTTTTTCGATCTCATAAAATTCCGGCCCCCGCATGATCTTCTTGGCACGAGCCACTTTGCTAATATGGTGGTCCAGGTCGATAAGCTGGTAGTCGCCGAGCATTTGTTTCAGTTCGGCGTCTTCAGGGCTTAACCTTTCTCCCTGCTCTCTCTGTCTCAACGCCCTCAACCGGGCCTGTATTTTGCTTTTGACAAACAACAGGAATCCGGAAGTGAAAAAGTGGTCAAACATCTCCACGTTTATATCTTTGAGCACGGTCTCAATGCCATTCTGACGCAGAACCGCCGCCAAACTCGGCAATGCCAGATAAGGGGCGGTTGGCACCCATTCCGGCGGAAATATCAACATGACCTTCTTCATAACAGGTTCCTGTAAACGCAGTTTTTTCTATGAATCGTATGCTAGCACAAAATCGATTCCACAAATTGGATAGCGGGAAGGGAAAAAAGACTTTGAATAAAAGCCCACGTAATTCCCCGGAAGTGCGAATTTGCTTTTAATTTTTGGAATCTACTAAGTTAATGCTAACATATTGCCATCACTACTATTAATCAAAATCGGGCAGGGATCGGTAAAGTTCCCTGAAATACTCAGGAAACCAGGCTCGGCAGTGACCCGGTATTCACCCTATAGTTTATTGGAGCACGAAACAAGTTATGTCCACCACGGAAACCAGCGCGGAAGTTAAAGCCAAAATTCTGCTGGATGAAGCAAATCTGGCATTTTCAGAAACGTCTGAACGTAGAGACAGCAAGGGAGAACGCAATCTGGAAGGGTCGGCCTGGGAAGAAGGCCGGATGGAAGGGGAATACGATGAAACCGATTACCAAAAGATCCTAGAATTGCAGATGAACGCCGCTATCGTTTGCGATGAGCACCCCGAACTGGAAGAGAAAACAGCGGAATTATTCCAGTCGATCACTCCGGAAAATGCAGATGAGGTCCTCCAGACGGTCTTAAAAGATGCGGATATCATGGTATTGGGTAAAACCGCGGTCACAACTTTTGTCTTGAGGTTTCCTACGGTAGCGTCGTTTGTCAACAAGGGCCACCCGCTGGTACTGGCCATGGACGAATACATGCTGGAAAACGCGGATGCGCAAAACTGGCACGACTATAACAATATCGCTACAGAATATAACTGGCTCTAACCGGCCAGCGGCCGGTGGCAATGAACAACCACTGGTCGTGGAGCCGACTAGCAACCACTAGGCGTGGGGCCGACTAGCAATAGCATTTATGAGCGGACGATGGGTTACTCGGCTGAAAAAGCCCTTGCTATCTGCCTCCCTCGCTAGAGGGTGGAAGGAATTTATGCTTCCTTTAATTATACTGACCGGCCCAACGACTTCAGGCAAAAGTGAAACCGCTCTGGCCCTGGCCCGGAAGCTGGATACGGAAATCATCAGTGCCGATTCTTTGCAGGTTTATAAATATTTCGACATCGGCACCGCTAAACCCTCGCTTTCGGCAAGGGAGGAAATCCCCCATCATTTGATCGATATTCTTGATCCTGATGAGGAATTTAACGCCTTCGATTTTAAATTACGGGGCTTGAAAATCATCAGTGAGCTCATGGATCGTGATAAAATTCCCATTCTGGTTGGCGGCACCGGATTGTATATAAAAGTCCTGACCGAGGATTACGATTGCGCAGAAGGAGGTTCTCCTGAAGTCCGGGAAAAAATCCGGCAAGACATCCGTGATCAGGGCGTCGAAAGAGTATTTCGGGAACTTCAGCGCGTTGACCCCGAATACGCCGCAAAAATTTGCGAAACAGATTCCCTGCGCATCGAACGCGCTTTAGGAGTTTACCTGGATACCGGAAAACGTTTTTCAGAATTTCACGATGGAGACTCCCCGGCCCCAAGCCAATTCCCCATTCACACTTTCATTTTGGAGAGAGAAAGGTCGGAATTGTATTCCCAAATCGATCAGCGGGTGGATAAAATGATCGAGCAGGGACTGGCCGATGAGGTGCAAAGCATTTTAGACCGTGGCTACAGCCCGGACCTGAAACCCTTCAAAAGTATCGGTTATGCACAAATGGTTCAATACCACCAGGGCAAATTGACTATGGACCGCACGGCCTATGAGATTAAAAGGGAAACCCGGCATTATGCCAAAAGACAGTTGACCTGGTTCAGAAAAATGAGGAACGCCCAGTCCCTGCCAGCAAACCAAAATGACACTCCCGAATCCCTGAGAGATAAATTGCTCTCTCTCCTACCCAAAGTGTCCGCTTGCTTCCTGGCTATTTTTCTAAGTCTTGCTCAAACAGGTTTCGCCGAAAACAAAGACCAACGCTATGAAGAAGCTAAAATTCTTTTCCAGAAAAAAGAATGGGCCAAAGCTAAAAACAAGCTCCTGGCCCTGCAAAACCAATACCCAAATTCTGTGGAAGCCAAACGCGCCCGGTTTTTACTTGCCCTTATTCACGCGGAGCAAGAAAAGCCGGAAGAGGCCATAAAGCTTCTCGAACCATTGATCAAAAATTATGACGATGTGGGAGACTACATCCGGTTCCATTTAATCCAGGCGCAGGCACAATCCGGCAAATATATAAAAGCCTGGGATAACGCTTTGAAATTGCTGGAACTCACCCCCAATACCCTTCTCTATCCCAAAGTTCAGTTGATTCTTGCGGAGGCACAAATTCAGTTGGGGGAAAAAGAAGCAGGAATGAAAACGCTGGAAGAAACCATCCTGAAAACTACCAAGGATTTCAGGTACCAGAAATTTCGCGAATTTCTTCCTGAAATGACTTTCCAACTGGCTGAAGTCCAGGAAGAATTAGGGGAAAAAACGGAAGCTTATCTGAACTTTCGCCAGCTTCACATCCAATATCCCAATCATGAGCGGACCCCGGAAGCTGAAACGGCACTCGACCGCCTTTCGGCATTGAAAAAGGTTAAAAAGATCCCCCTTACTTCGAGGGAACATACCGAACGCATCCAGGGGTTGTTTGAGAATGTCCGTTATAAAGAAAT
>CATMOP010000032.1 GCA_950072225.1 uncultured Nitrospina sp. | reverse complement strand
TAAATTATAATTGAGATGGGCGAAACTTTGCTTTTTGGGCATGGATTTTTATAAAATGCAATGGACCATTAATAGAGCTTCAGAAAGGAGAATATAATGAATTTAAGTTGTATTGTAACAGTTGGTCTTGCAGGTGTTGTTTGCGTCACACTGGTTTATTATTTTTTTACCGAGTGGAACGCAGATTAGCTTTTAGGACGGAGGAATATATGTCAGCCAGAAGTTCGCTGAAAAATTGGTCAGTGGCCTTAAAAATGATTTGGACAAGGCTCCGCACGAAGACTTGTCTCCCAGGGAATTGCAAATCTTTTGCATGATTGGATCGGGAAAGACCCTGACCGAAATTGCCAATGAACTGAATTTGGGAATTGGAACGGTGGGAACTTATCGGAGCCGGATTCTCGCAAAAACCACCTTGAAAAATAATGCGCAAATCACCAACTACGCTTTCAAAAACAAACTTATCCAGTAAGTATTTTTCGCACAGTACAATTTTTTAATTTTTCTTTGGTGGGTTTCAGATTTTCAAGATTCAACCAGCCTCTATTTTTTGTCAGGTTTTCTTTTTGCCACTTGGGTAGTTTTTTGAGTGCGGACTCTGCTTTTAACGCGGAAGATTTGCTTCCAATTTCCTGCTGGAACACCAGCTTTAGCGGACCTTTTCCACGAAGAAACTTTGCCGATTTTTTCCCTTCTTCCTGATGTTCCGAAAAACGCCGGGAAACATCCTGGCTGATTCCGGTGTAAAGGTGACCATGGTTAGTCCTTACCATGTACAGGTGCCAGGGCAGAATTTTTGAATCAGAAATCTGGACGGTCATTTAAAGGCCATCACCCTGGCTAAACAAAGTTCTGAAATCTTCATAACCTTCTTTTGTCAAATTCTCCACGGCAATAAACCTTAAAGACGCTGAGTTGATACAATATCTTAATCCTGTCGGCTTGGGGCCGTCATGGAATAGATGCCCCAAATGCGAGTTGGCAGATTTTGACCGCAACTCAATTCTAACCATGCCTAGGGTGGTATCTCTTTCGCGGACTATGTTTTCCTGCACTAGCGGCCGGGTGAAAGAAGGCCAACCTGTACCTGATTTAAATTTGTCTTTAGAGCTGAACAGAGGTTCTCCAGAAACGATATCTACATAGATTCCAGGTCGCTTATTGTCCCAATACTCATTTCTGTATGGGGGTTCGGTACCATTTTTCTGGGTGACGTGATATTGCAATTTAGTCAGGTGATCCTTGGGCCCTGTTTTGTTACCGATCAAGGTGTATTGGGGAACAGTTTTCCCATTAAACCCCGTTCTGGAAATTTTGTATTCCTGGTCTTTCCCCCAAATCCGGGCAATGAACTCATCTCTTCCTGATCCCACGCGATATATTTTGTAGCGGATATAATTTTTCTTGAAAAAATCCTGATGATATTCTTCTGCGCGATAGAACGGTCCTGCCTGAACTATTTCTGTGACAATCTTTTTGCTGAATCGTTTGCTGTCTGCAATTCTTTTTTTTGATTCTTGCGCCGTTAGTTTTTGTTGCTCGTTTTTGTAATAGATTCCTGTTGTATATTGTTTTCCTCTGTCCACAAATTGCCCACCCGCATCTGTTGGGTCAATATTTCTCCAGAAAATTTCCAGGATGTCATTGTAGGAAATTTTTTCTGGATCGAAATGGATCTCTACGGCTTCAACATGCATGGTGGAACCTGATGCAACTTCTTGGTAAGTAGGATTTTTCTTTTTCCCTCCTGTATATCCGGAAATGACTTTTGATACTCCCGGCAGGTCTTCATAAGGATGCTCCATACACCAGAAACAACCGCCCGCAAGGATAGCCGATTCGGTGTTCTCAGTCATTTCGGATATCTTATTGACCGTTTGTTTCGAAGCGCTGTCCACATTTTTTGGTGAAAAAGTTACGAAAAGAAAATAACTTAAAAATATTAAAAAAGCCGCATAGAGTTTATTCATGATAAGTATCCTTATAATGTCCACTCATTCAGTGTTGATTTAATATGATAACAAATTCATTCCAGATAAATAACTGTAAATGAGTCGCAGGGTTTTCAAAAAGCTTACAGAAGGCTGTTTGCGGGGGGTGTTTAGTTTGGAAAAAGGTTGATAAACACCAGGTTCTAGCGCAATGAGTTTTGAGATTTATTTCGCGCCAAATCAGGATGGATGTTCATCGCGGTTTGCAGGGGTTGAATGGCTTTATTATAGTACCCCAGTTTCATGTAGATCTGCCCTAGAGTGTAATGCGCCTCGGCATTGTTGGGATTGAGCCGGATGGATTCATGAATCGCTGAAATGGCTTCTTGGTAGCGGTTAGATAGAATGCAGGACAACGCCAGGAAATAATGCGTATCATTATTATCTGGTTTAAGCTTAATGGCTTTGCGGTAATATTCGCTGGCTTCCTGGTGCCTGTTTAAAGCCGCGTGTGCCAGTCCAATTTTGAAATTGGCTTCGGCATAATCCGGATTGATACGAAGGGTTCCCTGTAGTTCTTTCAGTTTCTCGGTGTGACGGCCCACTGCACCATAGGCTAGTGCCAGATAAAAATGTGATTGGAAATTATTTTTCTGAAATACTAATGATTTCTCCAGAGGAGGAATGGCCTTTTGAAACTGTTGGTTTTTGAGATAGGCAAGGCCCAATTCTGAAAGGAAGGCAGGATTTTCCGGCTCTTTTTTCAAAGCGGCTTTCATCGACATCACCGTTGCGATTTCCTCCTGCGACAAAGCCGAAGAGCTGGCAATAAAAAATGCCATGCCCAACAGGATAGCTAATGTCTTTTTCATGGAATTTACCTTCACCGTTTAGAAAAAAAACCGGCTCCCCGAGTGGAAGAAAACTATAACCCGGTCCAGGTGACCTGTAAAGTTGGAACGTATAAGCCTATATAATTCAAATTGCTTATTGAGGCTTTTTTTTAAGGATAAAAATTAGAAATGGTATCCGGTTTAGACGGTCCTTTTTTTCAATGAATTGTAGGAATTATTCTGGCGAGGTATCATGCTCGGCCTATTGTGAAAGGCTGGCAGTTGTGGCAGGAAACGAAAGAATTGCTATCCCCCATTTTTTCAGGATATTGGCTGATGCACTTTTTTGCCAACGCTGAGCCCTGCTCCTCATTCAGGTAAATGGGGCAACGGGGATGAAAATGGCAACCCGTTGGCGGATTGAGAGGGGAGGGCACATCTCCTAACAGGGGCTTAAATGGTTTGCGGATTTCCAACGTGGGAACCGACTCGAGAAGCGATTTTGTATAAGGGTGACGAGGGTTCTTGAAGAGTTCATCGACCGGAGCCTGTTCTACAATTTTTCCCAGATACATAATGGCTACCGTGTCCGCCATATAACGTACCACGCTAAGATTATGACTGATGAAAAGATAGGTCAGTTGGTGTCGCGCTTGCAATTCTTTTAGCAGGTTGAGAACCTGGGCCTGCACCGATACATCCAAAGCGCTTGTGGGTTCATCCAGGACCAAAAATTCCGGTTCCAGTATCAAGGCGCGGGCAATGGCGATGCGTTGCCGCTGACCACCAGAAAATTCATGCGGATAACGTTCCATTATGGATTCTCTCAGTCCCACTTCCTCCAAAACTTGGGCGATTTTTTTTGTCCTTTCATCAGGCGAAAGCATAGGCTGGTGTACCTCCAATCCTTCTCCTACAATCCTCTCGATAGTCATCCGAGGTTGCAGAGAACCGAAAGGGTCCTGGAATACAATTTGCATATGTTTGCGAAAACGTTTCAAAGTTTCGCCTTTCAGATTCATGATATTTTGATCGTTAAAAAATACTTCTCCTTGTGCATCGGGAACCAATTGCAGGATGGATTCGCCCAAAGTGGTTTTTCCGCAACCGGATTCCCCCACCAGAGCCAGGGTTGCCCCTTTGGGAATATCCAGATTGATATGGTCCACCGCACGGATATGGTTTGCCACACGAAGAAACACACCCTTGCGGATAGGATAAAAGGTTTTCAAATTTCGTATCCTGACAAGAGGCTTGTTATCAAACTTGCGGGCGGGCAGGGGGATGGTTTTGCCTTTTTGTTTGGGCATAGTTCTCTTTTCCATTAAGTGGCAAACAGTCTGATGGTTTGTGCTGATGTGGTGGACTTTGCTCTCTTGTTTATGGCAAATGTCCATGACTTCGGAACAGCGGTCGGCAAACCTACACCCTTCTCCATATTCGGTAGCGGAAGGGACCAAGCCTGGAATGGTGTCCAACAATGTATCGGTTTTCTCAAGTTTGGGAATGGCACTAAAAAGCCTTTGCGTGTAGGGGTGGGTCCTATTGTTAAAAATTTGCTCCCGGTTTCCATACTCCGCCACTCGACCTCCATACATGATGCACAAATCATCGGCTATCTGGTTGACGATCCCCATGTCGTGGGTGATCAACAGAATGGCCATGCCGGTTTGTTTCTGTAGATCACTCATCAGGCTCAAGACCTGAGCCTGAATGGTGACATCCAGAGCAGTGGTGGGTTCATCGGCGATGAGCAATTTTGGCTCACAGGCCAGAGCCATGGCGATCATGACCCTTTGTTTCATACCCCCTGAAAGCTGGTGCGGGAAATCATCGATGCGTTTATGGGGATCGGGAATTCCCACCCGTTCGAGAAGTTCTATAGCCCGTCTCCTGGATTCCCCTTTTGCAATTTTTAAATGTTGCCTCAAAGGTTCTTCAAGCTGATTGCCGATGCGAAACAATGGATTCAGGGATGTCATCGGCTCTTGAAAAATCATGGCGATCTCGTTTCCTCTTAAATTTCGCATTTCCTCAGGATTTAATTGGAACAGGTCCTGCCCCTGAAACCAGATTTCTCCCGTTGGATGGTAACCGTTCTCGGCGATCAGCCTGATGATTGAAAATGCGGTCTGGGTTTTTCCGCAACCGGATTCCCCAACAAGAGCCAGGGTTTTACCTTGATCCAGTTCAAAAGAGATGCCATCCACCGCCCGGGCAATTTTTCCTGGGCCGGCATGAAAATGAGTGGCAAGATTTTTAACTGATAACAGCATTTTATTAAAGGGTTTTCCTCGGATCAAAGGCGTTGCGAATACCTTCTCCAACAAATGTTAATAGAGTGATCATGGAAGTTAGAGCTGTAAAGGTCGGCAACAATATCCACAATGCCTGTAGATTATTTTTCCCCTGTGCCAGCAGTTCCCCAATGCTGGGTGCGGGACTGGGTACTCCCAGGTTCAAGAAATCCAGGCTCACCAGCGCAAAAATTCCAGCTGTGACTTCAAATGGAAAAAATGTGATCACAGGTGTTAATGCGTTAGGTAGGATATGCCGGCGCATGATGGTGAAATTGGAAACTCCCAATCCCTTGGCCGCTTTAATAAATTCAAAGTTGCGAATTTTTAAAAATTCCGCGCGGATATAGGCGGCGATCCCCATCCAGGCGGTGAGATTCAAAATTAAAAATAAAATTAGCACCGAGGGAACCAAAAAAGAACTTAAAATTATTAAAATATATAAGCGCGGAATCGATCCCCATATTTCTGTCATCCGCTGACCTGCAAGGTCCACCCAACCGCCAAAAAATCCTTGAGCCCCACCTATCAGACACCCGATCAAGGTGCCGGTGATGGCCAATGAAGCTCCAAAGATCAAAGAAATACGGAAGCCATAAATCAAACGTGCCAATACGTCACGACCCCGATCATCTGTTCCGAGATAATGTCCATCTTGCCAGGATGACTCGATGAATCCGTCACCGTTGCGTGCGGGGGTGCGATAGGGCGCGGCCAACACAACATGGCCGGTTAATGATTCTGTGGGAATATATTTGTAGTCGTAGCGGATTGGAGGCCAAAGCACCCAGGCATCTCTCGGGGCTAAAGGTTTTACGGATGTTGTTTCTGTGGGAGGAACAATAGGGCTATTTTCAAAATCACCCAGTTCTATACTAAAACCCAGTTCCTCGTCTTCATCCTCGAAATCATCCAACTGCAAACCAAATGAATTCTTATCATCTACCAGCGAAACGGTGGATGAAGGTTCCGGCAGTCCTTTTAAAAGTCTCAGAAACCGGGCAGATTTGTAATCGGGTTCACTGGGCAGGGAACCGCCAAAGTCTTTCTCGTTGTAGTTGATGAGAATAGGGAAAAACGGTTTTCCCTCTACAATAATAACAATGGGTCTTACATTACAGATCAACTCAGCGGGTAGGGTCGCGATAAAAAGAAAAGCCAGGACCAAAAAACTGAAATAAGCCCGTTTGTCTTTTTGGAATATATCCAACTTGACTTGGAGTTCTTTATTCAGTTTCATCTGTATTAGCCTTGGGACTCATCAAAAGAAATTCTTCTATCGATCAAAACGTATGACAGGTCGGTCAATAATTGGCCGACCAGTGCCATGAGCGAGAATATAAACAATGTACCCAGGACAATAGGATAATCTCGCTGTATCACCGCCTGGAAAGAGAGAAGTCCTAGTCCGTCCAGAGTGAAGATTTGTTCAATTAATAATGAGCCGGAGAAAAACATGGCAAGAAAGGCGATGGGAAATCCAGTCACCAGGGGAATGAGAGAATTTTTGAGCACATGTTTAAAGAGGACGCGTTTTTCCGGCAGTCCTTTGGCTCTTGCGGTCAGCACATATTGCTTGCGCATTTCTTCCAGGAAAGCATTTTTGGTCAGCAGGGTCAGCGTGGCGAACCCCCCCAGCACGTAGCACAATAAGGGCGCTGCCAGATGGTGAAGATAATCGGTCAACTTTTCCCAGAAGGTCCATGATTCGTAACCGAGGGCTCCTGCGGATGTCAGGCCTGAGATCGGTATAAGATGAACGATGGCTCCATCTCCCGGACCAAACAGGACAATGATAAAAATGGCCAGTACAAAACCCGGAACGCTGTAACCGATAAGAATAATCAGGCTGCTAGCAGTATCAAAACGGGTTCCATGCTTTACAGCTTTGGCGATGCCTAAAATAATACAGATGGTGTAGGTCAAAAAGAAGCTGGTGATACCCAGTGATGCGGAAACCGGTAATTTTTCCTTGATGAGTTCAAGAACGGATTTATTGCGGTAAAAAGAGTTGCCAAATTTGAATACCAGAAAACCCTCCCAATTATCATAGTTGAAAAAACCTTCCGTGAAGGGAGCGTCTTCATTTTTGGGTGAGTACCACAGAAAAGTGCGCAGATACCTTTCCCATAGCGGCCTGTCGAGATGGTAGATTTTTTTTAACTGCTCCATGTGTTTGGGATCTAATTCTCCGGATTTTCCTGCGGGGCCACTCAAGGCTCCACCGCCTGCCTCGGTCAAGGTGCTGCCGTGACCTCTTAAAAGGGATTGCATCTGGTCCATCGGACCTCCGGGAACAAATTGTGTGGCGATGAAAGTGATCGTGACGATCCCGATCAAGGTGGGAAACATCAATAAAAGCCGGCGTATGATGTAAGCGGTCATGGAACTATTCAGACGTGTTGGGGAAATGCATGTTTTTTATTGGAGAGACTTTCCTTGTGCCCTCGCGTTTTTCAGTTTTTGAGCTTTTTGTTCATCCCACCACCACCATTCAAGGATGTTATTGGCAATGGAGCTTTGCGAGGGATTGATTTTAGGACGGCTGAATTTATTCCAAAATACCGCCCTATCATAGGCAATATACCAATGTGAAACCATATAAAACTGATGCGTGAGAATCCGATCAAGGGTCTGAATATTGATGACCAGTTCTTTACGGGTTTTTGCTTTAATGATCCTGTCGATCAATTCATCCAGAGCGGGATTTTTAATGCCCATATAGTTTCTCGTGCCCGGCGTGTCGGCGGCTTCACTGCCCCACATATAGCGTTGCTCGTTACCGGGCGAGCGGCTTTGCGGATAGCCTGCCACGATCATGCCGAATTTGAAATTCCTCAGGCGTTCTTCATATTCTGCAATTTGCACGACCTTGATATCCAGGTGGGCCCCGATCTTTTTTAAATTATTCTTATAGGGTTCGGCGATGCGCTGAAATCCGGGTCCGGCCAAAAGAAGTTCAAACTGGAGTTGGTTTTTGCCCTTTCTGCGAATGCCATCGGAACCTATTTTCCATCCGGCGGAATCCAGCAAAGTGTTGGCCACCTGAATATTTTTGGTGGCCGATTGGCCTTGTCCCGGTGCGCCTACCGGTTTAGTGAGTGCCGTTTTGGGAACATAATTTTTATATTTTTCTCGCAATTTAAGAAGAAGGGTTTTGACCTCACCTTGTGGCAGGCCTCTGGCTTTCATTTCAGGGTTGTTGTCGAAATAGCATTCGTTTCGAGTGTATTGTCCATAAAATAGATTTTTATTGCTCCATTCAAAGTCGAATGCCATGGCAATGGCGGCCCGTACCCTGCGGGACTTAAAGAGTTCATTCCGCATATTCATGGCGAATCCCTGCATGCCGGCGACCCGGGTGTGGGGGAATTCTTCACGCAGGTAATAACCTTTTTTAACAAAATCGCCTTTATAGTCCAGTGCCCAGTCGCGGGAACTATTTATCAACTGCATGTCAAACTCCCCGCCCTTGAACGCTTCACGCTGGGCAACTGGGTCGAGATAGATTCTGAAAGTGACCCGATCAAAATTGTATCGTCCCCGGTTGATGGCGATATCCTTGCCCCACCAATCGGGATTGCGCTTGAAAGTAATGTATTTTCCGTATTCGTATTTTTCTACTGTGTAGGGCCCACTGGCTATGGCGAGATCATCGAAGTCAGAACCGAAGGATTTTCCCTTGGTGCCATAAACATGTTTTGGAAAAATCAGCATCTGCCCTGTTATCAAGGGTAGTTCCTGGTTGTAAAGTGCGAAGTGGTAGCGGACTGTATGCGCATCGATTTTTTCAATAGATTTGATATCCTTGAAATACTCTTTATATATGGGATGGTATTCGGGGTCGCGGATAAGGTTGAATGAAAAGATAAAATCATCGGCAGTCAGGGGATGTCCATCCGAAAACCGTGCCTGTTTATAGATGTAATAGGTCATGGAAAGCCGATCTTTGGCAAGCTCGACTTTCTCTACCAGATTGCCGTATTGCGAAAAGGGTTCGTCATCATCCGCGGAACTATCCATGGCAGTTTGAAACACCAATTGCTGGATACCGGGGGCAGTCACGCCTTTGAGCGAGGCCGGATTCAATTTGGTGAACGCGCCAAAATCGGATAGCACCAGGTTTCCGCCTTTGGGGGCGTTGGGATTAGCGTATTTATAGTTCTGCCCAGGTTTGTATTTCAGGTCCTGAGCGTCATATAATGAGAGCCCATGCTGGGGAGTTCCCCATGCTTGTTGGGCAAGGAGCATTACGATGATGAAGGATGAAAGAAAATTCGTCATGATACATAGAGGTAGTGTTATTTCAAATTTCCACTATATTAACATTCCTATGCATTGGACGGGCAACTGCTTTATTGGTAAATCCTTAAACTGAATCTTGAAAATAAGAATAAATTAAATTGTCCGCACGTTATCTTGAAATAAGCCGGTCTGAATTGGAATCTCGAGCCCGGCAAGCCTATGAAATTTACCGGGAATGCCGGGTGTGTCCGCACGCTTGTGGGGTAGATCGCACCCAGGGGCAAACCGGCTATTGCGGTCAAACCGATCTTCTAAGTGTTTCATCCAGTGTCCGGCATTTTGGCGAGGAACCCCCATTGGTGGGGACGGGAGGAGTAGGTAATTTGTTTGTCACCGCATGCAATATGCGTTGTGATTATTGCCAGAACTTCCAGATTTCCCAGCTATGGAAAAAACAGGCTCTGCCGACTGCCGTTGAACTGGAACGAACCTATCAATCTACCGCCGAACAGATGGTGCGTTTGCAGAAGGAGGGAGTGCATTTTATTGGTTGGGTTTCCCCCTCCCATGTTGTGCCGGGACTTTTAAAAAGTCTGGTGTTGGCACGGGATATGGGTTTGAGAATCCCTATTATTTATAACACCAATGGTTATGATGCCCTGCCTACCTTAAAACTTCTGGACGGGGTGGTGGACATTTACCTGCCGGATTTAAAATATGCGCATTCCGCCACTGCGAAAAAGATTTCACACATTCAGGAATATGCGGAATTTTCCCGTGAGGCCGTTCTGGAAATGTATCGGCAGGTAGGCCCTTTGGTTCTGGGAGAAGATGGGCTAGCCTTGCACGGTTTATTGGTCCGGCATCTGTTACTTCCCGAGGGTCTTGCCGGAACCTGGGAAACCTTATGTTTCATAGCCCTCGAAATGTCGCCGAGCGTTTCCTTGAGTCTGATGAGCCAGTACCGGCCGGTTCATAAAGCCCGGTTTCCTTTAAACAGAGAAATTACTATTGAGGAATATGAAAGTGCCATTGCCATGACCCGGGAACTGGGTATTGAAAATTTGTACCTTCAATCAATGGCAAATAAAGTGCATAATTTGCCGAATTTTGACAATACGGAAAACCCCTTCCCCCTGGATTGCACACAAAACCAGGACAATGCGGCAGTCTGGCAATTATAAGGATAAGGGCTCCTTGTTCTGCAACCCTTTATTTGTTAGTCTTTACCTTTGACCCTTTCTGTCCGGTTGTTATGAAAGGGGGATATTCCTACAGAATGTGAAAATATGAAACCCAGAAAAACACGGAAAATACATATAGGAAAAGTTGAAATTGGTGGCGATGCTCCAATATCAGTTCAATCCATGACAAATACTCGCACCACAGATGTGGCAGCGACAGTAGATCAGATAAACCGAATTGTAGCTGTCGGTGGTGAGATAGTTCGTGTATCTGTACCTACCATGGAAGCGGCAGAAGCATTCAAGGAAATAAAGAAGCAGGTAAGCGTACCCTTGGTCGCCGATATTCACTTTGACTACAAGATTGCCCTGCGGGTCGCTGATCTGGGTGTTGATTGTCTGCGCATCAACCCGGGCAACATCGGGCGCGAGGACCGGGTGCGCGCGGTGATCGAATCCGCCCGCGACCACGGCGTGCCGATCCCGGTGTTCCGCGCCTTCGATACGCTGACGACTGGGGACACCATCACCCTGGTCCACGTCGATGCCCATCTCGATTGGCGCGACCATGTGAACGGCGTCCGGGAAGGCCTCTCCGGCCCGATTCGCCGGGCCTCCGAAATGGACCATATCGGCGAAATTTATCAGATCGGCTTGCGTTCCGCCGGCAGCGCCCGGCCCGAGGAAATCGAGGCGGCGCTCGACTACGGGTCCAACCTGATCACCGACATCGAGTTGCAGGAGGTCGGCATGGCGGCGGTGCTTGAGCGCATCCCGGCCGGCGGCACCTATTATCTCACCGTCGACGCCGACGGTGGTAGGCTGGACCGGTTCGTCGCCGAGAGACACCCGGAGCTGTCCCGGTCCAGAGTCCAGCGTCTCATCGCCTCCGGTTCCGTAACTCTGGACGGAGCGCCCGCCAAACCGTCGGCCCCGCTCCGCGC